>NZ_LZMJ01000023.1:0-27909 GCF_001665495.1 Rhodococcus sp. 852002-51564_SCH6189132-a | reverse complement strand
GGGACTGCTGCACGGATAGGTGACATCTGAACTGTGGTGCCGTGAGGCACTGCTGGAAGGATGGACCCCGTGCCCAAGCCCTATCCGAAAGAGTTCCGCGACGACGTCGTCCGTGTGGCCCGCAACCGCGAACCGGGCCAGCACCTGCGGCAGATCGCCGCGGACTTCGGCATCAGCGAATCGTGCCTGACCAACTGGATGCGCGCCGCCGACGTCGAGGACGGCATCACACCCGGCACCACTGCCGGTGAAAGCGCCGAGCTGCGGGAAGCACGTAAACGCATCCGGCTGCTCGAGCAGGAGAACGAGGTGCTCCGCCGGGCTGCCACGTATCTGTCGCAGGCGAATCTTCCGGGAAAAGGCTCTACCCGCTCGTGAAACAGCTCGCCGCGGACGGGATCCCCGTCGCGGTGTCGTGCCGGGTCCTCGAGCTCGCCCGCCAGCCCTACTACCGATGGCTCGCCGACCCGGTCACCGACGCCGAACTCGAGGAAGCGTATCGGGCGAATGCCCTGTTCGACGCCCATCGCGAGGACCCGGAGTTCGGCTACCGATTCCTCGCCGACGAGGCCTGCGATGCCGGTGAGCGGATGTCGGACCGCACGGCCTGGCGGATCTGCTCCGAGAACCGGTGGTGGAGTTCCTTCGGCAAGAAACGTGGCTCGAAGAGCGGCCGTTCCGGGCCACCGGTGCACGACGATCTCGTCGGCCGCATTTTCACCGCGGAGGCTCCGAACCGGTTGTGGCTCACCGATATCACGGAGCATCGCACCGAGGAGGGCAAGCTCTACTTGTGTGCGGTCAAGGACGTCTACTCGAACCGGATCGTCGGCTACTCGATCAGTGATCGGATGAAGTCCCGGCTTGCCGTCGCCGCCCTCGAATCCGCAGTAGCACGGCGGGACTCGGTCGCCGGGTGTGTGGTCCACTCCGATCGTGGGTCGCAATTTCGTAGCCGGAAATTCGTCCGAGCCCTCGCCCGCCACGATCTGGTCGGATCGATGGGCCGGGTCGGTGCGGCCGGCGACAACGCCGCGATGGAGTCCTTCTTCGCGCTCCTACAGAAAAATGTCCTCGACCGGCAGCGTTGGGCCACACGCGAGCAGCTACGCATTGCGATCGTGACCTGGATCGAGCGGACCTATCACCGCCGGCGACGTCAGCTCAGGCTCGGCAGATTGACGCCTGTCGAGTTCGAGACGATCATGACCACACCAGCCGCACAGGCTGCGTGACCGAAACTGTCACCCGATCGTGCAGCAGTCCCGACGGCCGCGATATGAGCCGCGCACGCGAGCGCCACTGGCAGACCCTGCGCGGCCGCACCGTCGGCTTCGCCCCGCAATCAGCCGCTGCCTCGTTCACCCCCACCCGCACGATCGGCCGGCAACTGACGGAAACCATCTCAGCATTGGACACGGCCACAACCGTCGAAGCGCTACTCGGGCACGTTGGCCTGCCACCGCACCTTCAACACTCGTATCCGCACGAACTGTCCGGGGGCATGGCGCAGCGAATTGGGTTGGCGGTAGCACTGTGCGCCGACCCGCCACTGCTCCTCGCAGACGAACCCACAGCCGGACTCGACCCGCAGGCCACCGCACATGTACTACGGCTGTTACGCGCCCATGCCGACCGCGGCGCCGCAGTACTACTGATCACCCACGACCTGCAGGCACTCGAAAACCTGGGAGTAGCTGACGACATCGCGGTCATGTACGCCGGCCGAATCGTTGAAGCCGGCCCCGCAACAACGGTACTCAACCAGCCAAGCCACGACTACAGCCGCGCGTTACTCGCAGCCCTCCCCTCGCGAGGACTGCACCCCATCCCGGGACTACCGCCGGAGTTGACCAACCTCGATCCGACCTACACCTTCGCCGACCGCGCAGCGACCGGAAGGCCCACGCAATGACCCTCACCGCATCCAACATCACCTGCGGATACGACACGTCCCCACAGCGGATCCTCCACGACGTCAGCATTACGCTTACCCCCGACCGCATCGTCGGCCTCACCGGTCCCTCCGGCAGCGGAAGAACAACCCTCGCACGGATCCTCGCCGGGTTACACATTCCCGACTCTGGCACCGTCACCTGCGACGGACAGCCCATCATCACCCGGCGTGGCCGCATGTCGGGAGCGATCGGACTCTTGCACCAATCACCCCGCGCCGCGACAAATCCACGGCTGACACTGGCGCAGATCATCTCCGAACCCCTACGCAGCGGTCCCCACCACATGGTGATCGAACTAGCCCAGCGCGTCGGCCTCACCGCGGACCTCCTCGACCGCACACCCGTGCAGGTCTCCGACGGACAACTCCAACGAGCTTGCCTCGCTCGTGCGTTGGCCGCCCGCCCCGCCTACCTGCTGTGCGACGAAGCAACAGCGATGCTCGACCCCGCAACCACCGCAACCCTCACCCACGTGCTGTCCACCTACGCCAACACGGGAGCGGGCCTCCTTGCGATCAGCCATGACCAAGCACTGCTCGACGCCTGGGCAGACACCCGCGTAGACATCACCGACTTGCACCCACATCCTGTGTGAAGCACAGCGGCTCGCTGCGTCCAGGCACGATCCCAACGATCCACAAAAGGGAAAACTTAACCTTGCCAACCATGGTGCTCAGGATCCACACGCGTGGTGCCGCAACCCAGTCCGGCGGAATCGATGCTTGCGGTCAAGAAACCCGCACAGAAGGACATCCCTCCCATGACGCTCCTCGACGACCGCATTCGAAGTGACAGCGACCGCGCACGAGAGTACGTACCAGGTGGCTGACTGCGGCCTTCTGGATCATTACGTTTTTGTTCGCATACCATTCCTTGGGTTCTTCGGCTGGTGGCCATCGGTGGCGTACTTCGGTGCAGGGCTTGGGCTTGTCTCTGTGGTGGAAGCGGCGTCATCACAGTCGGTATGCGATCGTGTTCGGTTCGAGCTGCGCAGTGCTGGTAGTCATGGCGCTGACAATGATCGGGTGGGGCGCTCTTTGTCAGCGTCTCGGTTCCGGTCGACAGCGTCGGACCGCGGAGGGTTGTTTGCGGCTCCGTGATTAGTCCGGTGCCCGCTGACGAACTGAAGGTCACGATTGCCGGATCGGTGGAGTTGGTGGGGCAGTCTCGTCCGATTCCATAGGAGCTGGAGCGGGTGTGTTCGGACAGGCTCCACTCTCGCGGTAGTCGAGCAGCAGGCTGGACTTTGATCGGTCTGTTCGTTGCCGTGCGTGCTGCTGGGCACTTCGCTCTGCTCCGAAATTCCTCGACCGCTTAATGCCTTTCGAGTTCGTCCCGAGCGGAGAGGGCTCGGTCGGCCCTCATTACTGGACCTGGTGAGGTTCCCTCGAAGGGACGCGATCCGACCCGGGGATTGGCTACTCCCAGTACGGTGGCTCGCGTGCTGGATCGTCGAGTACTGCGTCGATTCGCTGGTCGACCAAAATGCGCTCGATTGCGTCCGCGCCGGCGCCGATCGTAGCGAAGTGCGGATCGACATCGTTGGTGATGCACCAGGCACGGTCTGCTGGCCAGATGAAGGCGGGATCAGGCGAGTCGCCATACGGCCACCGCGCAGGGTCATCGCTATTCCAGTGTGCGTAGTCCGCCAGCGTGCCGCGGAACAACCAGTAGACGCGATTGGGAATCGCAAAATTGGGGGCCGAGCGGATGGTGGTGGTGTCCCACCCTTCCCACAGGCAGAAGTAACACTCGTCTGGTGTGGTCGTGTATCGAGACAGAACTTGCAGTGCCACGGCGATCTGATCCTTCTCCGACAATGCGTTCTGATCGAAATCGACGTCACTCGTCTTCTGCCCAGGAAAGCTCGGATCGGGGATGAACCTCACCCGCGCATAGCTCGAATATCCGACTGGGCCGCGACCTGCCAATCGGTACCACGGAAGTCTCTGCTCGACGAGCCAATCGGCGGCCGATGCATCGTGGCACAGTTCGAAACTCACCCAGCCAGTATCTACGTGGTCGGCCCGCGCCGGCCCCGCGCGACCCCGACAGCAGTGTCTTGTGTGGCGATCGTCCAACAGGAGACCACTCGCGCCCCCGATCTGCTCCAATGAGTCGGAGACCGTAGGAACGCTCCATAGCAGCCGGGACCGGGCCTCACGACGGTGTCCCCCACGCCCGTCGCCGGAAACCCGCAATTGTCAGACACGACCTAGTAGTACTTTGTTAGGTTCACCACTTCTTGTTGCGGGGCCTCGAGTTTCGGCGGGATGTCCGAGACGATGACCGGGTGGATGCCGCAGCCCTGATCGATGTCGGTGAACGTCTCGACGTGTTCGTCGACGAGGTGTTCTCCTCGCTCAAACGCAAGGACCAGCGAGCAACGGCAGGGGTATATGCGCGGGGATTGATGCTCGACGGGCGCCGCAAGTCGATGCAACCGATGGCCGACCGGCTCGGGATCGATCACCAACGCCTGCAGCAGTTCGTCACCACCTCACCATGGGATCCGGTACCGGTCCGGAAAACGCTGTCCCGCAGGGCGTGTGATCTGATCGTCCCGGATGCGTGGGTGATCGACGACACCGGATTCGCCAAGGACGGCGACGCCTCCCCATGCGTGGCCCGGCAGTATTCGGGCACCTTGGGCAAGGTCGGGAACTGCCAGGTCGCGGTCAGTGTGCACGCCGCCACCGATTCCGCGTCCGCGCCGTTGGATTGGCGGCTGTATCTGCCCGAGAGCTGGGACGATCAGCGGTGCGACGATCCGGAGACGGCCGCGGTGATCACCGCTCGCCGGCGACGCAATGCGATCCCGGACGAGGAGCGGTACCGCTCCAAGGCGGTCATGGCTCTCGAGATGCTCGACGAGCTGATCTCGTGGGGCCGGACCCCGCCGGTGATCGTCGCCGACGCCGGCTACGGTGACTCGGCCACCTTCCGTCAGGGTCTGACCGACCGCGACCTGGTCTACGTCGTGGCGGTCAAGGGCGCGACCCTCGCCCACCCGGGTGATGCGGTGCCGGTCGCCGCCGCGTATTCCGGGCGCGGGCGGCCGCCGACCCGGCGCTACCCGGCGGCGGTGACCTGCAAAGATCTCGTCTTGGGGACAGGCGTCGAAGCACTGACCGAGATCAACTGGCGCTGCGGCACCAAGACCGGCCCGGCCAATCCGGCCGCGGCGATGCGCTCACGCTTCGTGGCGCTGCGCATACGCCCGGCCAACCGCACGATTCCCCGCGATGAGGACGGTGTGCTGCCGCAGGCCTGGCTGCTCGCCGAATGGCCGATCGGAACGGCCGCCCCTACCGACTTCTGGCTCGCCACCCTGCCTGATGACACCCCGCTGTCGGAGTTGGTGCGCCTGGCCAAGATCCGTTGGCGCATCGAACACGACTACCGGGAACTGAAAACCGGTCTCGGACTCGATCATTTCGAAGGGCGTTCCTGGCTCGGCTGGCACCATCACGTCACCCTCGTCACCGCCGCGCACCTGTTCCTGACGTCACTGCGACTGACCGACCCAAAAGCGACCGGGCGGGACTGACCCTCTACGGCATCGTGCGCGAACTCCAACGCGCACTGGCCTATTGGATCGGTACCTGCCCGACCTGCCACCACACCTTCCCGACCTAACAAAGTCCTACTAGTCGGTACCCGACATGACACGAGGACAGCAGTGGGACGCCCCGGCTTCGGAGGTCGGGCGATCCGTCATCCCCATACCCGCCGAGCGTCTGCCTCATCCACGATATCTTGAGCTTCACCACCAGATCGGTGGATGGAGGATAAGGGCCTTAACTATCCACGTTTTCCCAGGTGGGATCGCGTTTTCCTTGTGTCCGACACACGGTCTCGCTCCGCTCACCGAGAAAGCGCGTTAAGCGTCCGGCGCCTCGGGAAGCTCGACCTCGAGATTCTGTGCCTACTCGTGGCCGGTGCGTGCGCGATCGAGAATCTTTACGGGGTGCAGTCCGCTACTCAACTCCTTGTCAAGCAGGTCGAGAAAGTCACGCCCGGGTCGCTGGATACTCGCGGATCGTGCGCGGTGACGAACGCGATCTCGGCGAGCGGTCCGCGCCCCGCCGCGTGGGCCAAATAGCCCATGTGTACGATGCAAAAAATCTTGATTCAACCGACCGGATCTAGTTGCGCTCGTGCCGCTGTCCGGGCCACTCAGGGAGGTGTGCTGACATGCTGGCTGCAGCCCCACAGGGCTTCCTTAGCGTGACTATGAACATGGGACTCAAGGACGTCGATGACGACTTCGCCGTCGTTGTCTCTGAGGTACCCGCCCGATCGGCGGCGGTGTTCACGCGTTCGCGTTTCGCGGGCCCAAGCGTAGTGCTCAGCCGTGACTCGGCACCCCTTCAGCGCAGCCGTGGCATGGTCGTGCTCTCACGCAATGCCAACGTGGCGACCGGCCAAGCCGGGGCCGCACACGCCGCCGAGGTACGCCGCAGGGTTGCCGAGGCCGTGGGGATCGCCCCCGAAGAACTTGTCATCGGCTCCACTGGCGTGATCGGCCGACCGTACCCCATGGAGAGTATTCGGGCGGGTTTGTCCACCCTGGCCTGGCCGTTCCCCGAGGCGGACTACATCGCGGCCGCCAAGGCAATCATGACGACCGATACCCGGCATAAGTGTTTCACCGTCTCCTGCGGTGACTCGGTGCTTACCGGCATCGCTAAGGGGGTGGGCATGATCGAGCCGAACATGGCCACCCTGCTGACCTTCTTCTTCACTGACGCGGACATCCCCGCCCCCGAACTCGACGCTCTCTTCCGGCGCGTGATGGACAAGACTTTCAACGCGCTGAGCATCGATACGGACACCTCGACGAGCGATACCGCGGCGATCTTCGCCAATGGTCTTGCGGGCCCTGTCGACCTGGAAGCATTCGAGCAGGCGCTGTACGAGTGCGCCCTCCACCTCGTACGCGATATTGCCTCGGATGGCGAAGGCGCGACCAAACTCCTTGAGGTCCATGTCACTGGGGCCCGTGACGACGCCCAGGCCAAGCGGGTCGGTAAGAGCGTTGTCAACTCTCCTCTGGTCAAGGCGGCCGTCCATGGCGCCGACCCGAACTGGGGCCGAATTGCGATGGCCATCGGCAAGCTCCACGACGAGGAAGACATCGAGCCGCACCGAGTCCGCATCCAGTTCGCCGATCTCGTTATGCATCCCGAAGAACCTAGCGACGCACTGCTGGAAGACGCCAGCCAGTACCTCACGGGCAACGAAGTGGTCATCCGAATCGATCTCGGGATTGCCGACGGAACATTCACCGTCTATGGCTGCGACCTCACCGAGGGATACGTGAAAATCAACGCCGACTACACAACCTGAACTCGGGCTCGGGCTCGGGCTCGGGCTCGGGCTCGGGCTCGGGCTCGGAAGAGTCTTATCGGAGTTTGCGCGGACGCTGGCCGTGCTAACCGCCATGGGACTCGTTGGTGCCGGGAGCCAAAGAACGAGGATATGAACGGACACGGATAGGGAGCTATAGGTGTCGTCTGTCGGCAGGCTCAAGGCCACCGCAATGGCCCCCGGCCCCTGAGAAGGTTCTCCGCACGGGGCCCGACGATAGCTGAAGGCAGCGTTGAGGATCCGGCAAGCACGATCGTGATCCCATACTGAATCTCTCAGCGACGACGTCTCGATGGGCTTGCGTGTCAATCAGTGAACCCCGCTCGGACTGCAGCGCACGACTACGACCCTAGAGCCCACCCTTGGTGGTGCTGGCCGATCAGACTCCGCCGGATGCCAAGACCGGAGCGCTGTCCGCACAGCAGCAGGCGCCCTCGGAACACCCACCAACCTGACATATGAAGGAGTTCACCGTGACTCAGCGAGTCCGCGCGGACACCGTCGGGAAAGCCCTGGAAGATCACGGTGACTTGTACGCTGGCTTCCAGACCGTCGCGCTCGCCGCACCGCACGCGCCTGCGGTGATCAGGCACGACGGGACGACTTCGTCATATGAAGCGTTGCTCGACGCGGTGGACGCCGCGGCCGAGCGCCTGACGGCGGAGCTTCACCACGGTGATGTACTAGGTCTCGCGGTCGAAGACCCATTCACCTTCGTCGCCCTCTATTTGGCCGCCGCAAAGCTGAACGTGGTGACAGTTCTCCTGGACAGTCAACTCTCCGCCCAGGAGAGGGAGCACAGCGCCGCCAAGTACGACCTGGGCATGCTGGCCGTGGATCATGGTCGGCTGGGCCGTCCCGGTTCCTTTCTGTTGGAGCCGGTTCCTGACGCGGACCTGCACCGCGCCAGGAGCGGCTACGCACCCGAGGACTTCGTGGTGCACTGCACGTCCGGCTCGACGGGCAAACCCAAGGGCATTGTGATGAGCCAGGAGGCCATCACGGCCCGGATCCGCCTGTGGGGCAGCGAATTGGATTTGACCCACGCAGACGTGGTTCTATGCGCGCTGCCGTTGTCCCATTGTCACGGCATTGACGTCCTAACGCTGCCGACGCTGCTGAGTGGTGCGACGGTGGTCTTTGCTCAGGGTAGTCAGCTGACGGGCAGGGGACTGGCTCGGTGTATCGAGACGCATGGCATTACGGTGATGAGCGGGCTTCCGGTCATGTACCAGATGCTCACCGCGGCCCGCGGTGTGCCCGCGATGGCGCTGCGCACACTTCGGCTGGCCATCTCTGGTAGCGCACCGCTGAGGGAAAGCACCCAGAAGAAGTTCCTGGAACAGTACGGACTGCCCTTGCGCCAGGTGTACGGTCTGTCCGAAATCGCCATCATCTGTTTCGACAAGGCGTACGTCGGCAACGGTTCCATCGGCCTGCCCATTGCCGGCGTTGAGTATCGGCTGGAGTCAGTGTCAGACGACGATGCCGAGTCCGACCACGTTCACGAGCTCTACGTACGTGGGCCCGGACTCGCTCGCGGCTACTACCGTGACCCCGATGCCACCGCGGAGATGTTCGAGGATGGCTGGCTGAGAACACGTGACCTCGTCCTGGTGGAACCCGACGGCTGGTACATACTTGGCCGGCAATCGACCTTCATCAACGTAGCCGGGAACAAGGTCGGGCCGCTTGAGGTCGAGGCAGCACTGCGTCAGTGCTCCGGGGTACTGGATTGCGCGGTGGTCGGGGTCACGGACTCCAGAAGCACCGAACAGATCGCCGCCCTGCTCGTCACCGGACAGAGGTTCGACCTCAGCACCGTGCGGCGGCAGCTCGGCGAACTGCTGCTCTCCTACCAGCTTCCGCAGCGGTACGAGATCGCGGCGGCGTTGCCACGGACGCCGCTCGGCAAAACCGACTACGCCGCAGTGAGGCAGCGCATGCACACCGATTACGGGGAGGGCAAGTGACCAGTGATGTGAGCGAAGAGGTGCTCATCCGCAACGCCCATGCCCGGCTCGACGATGTTGCGAGTGGCCTGCACGCCGCGCTGGCGGCCAGGTCGGCCATGGAGCATGAGCAAGCGACGGGCACCGTGTTCGCGCTTCTCAAGGAGACTCGCGCTACGACGATGCTTATCCCGTCGGCCTGGGGGGGCCGCGGAGCATCAGCGGCCGACGCGGTGCGCTTCCAGGTCGCGCTCGGATCAATGGCTCCCTCCGCAGCCATCGCCACGACCATGCATCATTACAAGATTGCCGCGCTCGGTCAGGTGGCAACCTCCGGAGACGAGCGCGCCCAGACGATCCTCAGGGACATCGCCCGCGGCGCCAAACTCATTGCCTCCGGTGGTGCGGAGTCGACCCCCGGCCGGGATCTGCGAAACCTGAGAAGCCAAGCGGTACGCGACGCCGACGGCTATCGCGTCACAGGTATGAAGCAGCCCTGCTCCCTCTCCACCAGTATGGACCTGATGTCGCTAATGGTCGAGCTGTGCACTTCCGATGGCTCGCCAGACGGGTACGCCCAGGCGTTTGTGGACGCCCGCGCAGAGGGGGTTGAACGCGAACCGTTCTGGCACAGCCCGGTATTCCTCGCGGCGGAGAGCCACGCCGTGCGCCTGTGCGACGTCCCGGTGCCACAGGAGCAGGTCTTCCCGCTCCGCGGCGAGACCGGCGGGCGCTTCGCCACCGACTGCTACATCTGGTTCCAGCTGCTGATCAGCGCCTCATATCTCGGCATCGCCTGCTGTCTGGCAGAGGCCACACCGCGGGACCGGCGGGTTGGCTCGCGCGGCTGGACCGAGGCGGCGGCAGGGATCCGCCATCTCGAAGCTAGCCTGCTCGATGCGGCACGCGCGGTCGACGCCGGCGCACCCGCCAGGGAGCAACTCAACCTTGCGGTACAGGCGCGCGACTGGGTCGAGGACGAGATAGGTGCCATCGGCGTCCAACTGCTGCGGGCAGCGGGTGGCGGAACCTTCGCCCGCACCGGCTTCTACACCATGATTGCCGGCGGGCTGAATGCGATCGCGTTCCACCCGCCGCAGCGCGGCGCACGTGAGGGCGTCGGCCTGGAACTACTGGACCCGGACGTGAAGGACCGCGATTAATCATGTACACCAGAGAACATTTCAGCCTTCCCCTGCCGGCCATGCGTGACTTCGTACGGGCAAAGTCGTTCGGGGTCCTCGCCACATACCACGACGGCGAGGTCTTAACCTCGCCCCTCCCCGTCGACCTGCGCGGTGCCGCAGACGACGAGCTGTTCGTCGCCGGACATGTCGCCCGGGCCAATGAGATGGCGGCGGCCTTCGGGGCAAAGGCCCCTGCCACGATCACCGTTCTTGGTCCGGACACCTACGTACCCGCTGAGTGGTTCGGTACCCGCAGCCGCATCCCGACCTGGTTGTACTGCGCCGTGGAGATGAGCGGTCGTCTCGAGCTCAGCGATGCCGACCGGATGCGCGATGACGTCGAGGCATTGATCGCTCGACTCCAGAAACGCACAATCGAGGACTCGACCTGGACACTCGACGAGATACCGGCGCACCTGACTGACGAATACCTGAAGAACATCGTTGGCTTCCGCCTGCGCGATCTCCGGTTCAAGTCGTGCTTCCGGCTGAACCAGCGCAAGGGCGGCATGGAAAGCCTGGCCGCCGCGCTGGAGGCCGGTGACGACAGCGCCCGCCTGGAGCTGGCAAGGCTGGTTCTTGAGCCCCCGACCTCCGCACCCGAATGTCCGGCCTCTTGAGCGAACAGGACGGTCTCAGCCGCCTGCTCACGCTCAACCTCAGTGACCGAACTGCCATCGAGTGGCGCGGCCGCCAGCTGACCTATTGCGAACTCGCCGCAGCCGTCGACGAGCTCTCGCGCACACTCGGGGAGCGCGGTGCGACGCGGAGCAACGTGCTGGTGCTTGGCCCGCTGTGCCCGGCCTATGTCGTCGGACTGCTGGCGACTCTTCGCAGCGGCGCAGTCCCGGTGCCAGTCGATGCCGGTATGTCCGTCGAGCAGTACGCTTGGGCCGAGGGCATCGCCCAGCCGTCGACAGTCCTGACCAGCGATGTCTCTACGGTGGCGCAGTATCAAGGAACCAGCGGCGCGGACGAGTTGGTGCTCGACGCTGTGACTGGCCGAGTCGTCCTAGACATCGCGTCCCGGCGCAGGTCCAAAATCATCCGGCGCTACCCTGTGCCCGACGTTGGCTACCTCATCCCGACGTCAGGATCGACGGGTGCCCCGAAGGCGATCGTGGGCAGCCGCACCGGTCTTCATGGATTCCTGTCGTGGTTCGTGGCGGAATTCGGGCTCGATCGCGGAGATGTCTGCGCTGCTGTCACCCGCGTGAACTTCGATCCGTCGCTGCGCGAACTTCTGGCCGTGCTGGCCGTCGGCGGCAAGCTGAGCCTGCCCGAGGTCGACGCCCAGCTAGACTTCCAGGCGCTCGCTGACCACCTAATAACGAGCAAGGCCACGATCGCCTTCCTCGTTCCCTCGCTCTCGCGGCGGATCGCGGACGTTCTGAGTACCGAATCCGCGCGACTCGACCATCTGAGACTGGGGTTCTTCGCCGGCGAGGTGCTTCCGCCACGGGTGGTTGAACAGTGGACCGCACTCGCCCCAGATGCCGAGTTCGTGAATCTATACGGGATGACCGAAGGAACCCTGGCACAACTGTTTAAGCGCGACATTCGCGGGGTCGGCGACAGCCGATTGCCGGGCATGCCGGTTGGGCGCCCCCGTCCGGGGGTGTCTGTGACCATCGACCAGCCGGACAGCGCCGGGCGCGGCGAAGTGCTCATCGCCTCTTCAACGCCGGCCCTGGGGACCCTTATTGACGGCCCCGGACCGGAGCCCGGCACGTTCCACGTCGAGCCGATGGCGGCGACCCTCCGGACCGGTGACAGTGGATTCCTCACCGAACAGAGTGAGTTGGTGATCTCGGGCAGGCTTGGCAACGATCTGAAGGTGTCCGGTAGGCGTGTCTCCTTTCACAGGTTCGTGGACGAGGTAGAGGAGGTTCCCGGCGTACGGCAGTGCGTGGTGGTGGATTGGCAGGGCCCACAGGCCTTCATCTCCGTTGCAGAGCCCGCTGACGCGCAACAGAACGTGCTGCGCGCGGCCGTGCACGGGATCGCGCAGCGTCTGGGTCTGCCCCGGCCAGCCGTCCATGTACGGGGGGACCTGCCGCTGTTGCGCAGCGGTAAGGTCGACCGGGTCACCCTGGCCTCGTCCGTCGCCGACACCCCGAACTTCGCCGACACCACAGCATGCCCGGACGCCGGTGTCGCCGAGACCATGCGCGGGTTCCTAGGCCTCGATTCCGATACCACGTCCTTCGTCGACGCGGGCCTCACGTCGTTGGATATGATCCAGTTCATCCTGGAGGTCAACAAGCGTTTCCGGGTGAACCTTTCGGTCCAGGATTGCTTTGGCCACCGCGACGTCGCCTCCCTTGCACGGGTGATTGAGCGCGCGACCGTGCCGACCGCGCCCGCGACAACTCCCTCCGCTGCCCGCGATTACATCCCCGGCGAGTCCGACACATATCCGCTGTCGACCCGGCAACAGGCGTACATGGCAATCTGCATGACAGACGGAAACGCCAACTGGTGCAACATCTCCCGGGAGATACGGATCGAGCGGACCGTAATCCCGGCCGAGGCGGCGGCCGCCGTCGATGCGCTCATCGCCCGCCACGACGCACTCAGACTTTCGCTCACGGCGGACTGGACACGGCAGATCCATACTGAGGCCTCCGACCTGAGCTGTCCCATCACGGTCCACGATGGGACCGGAGTCGAGGGCACCACCGATGTGGCCCACCGTGCACGGGTCCAGCAGGCGCGTGTCCTGGCCGTGTCAGAACTACTCGACCCTTCCATCGCGCCGCCCTTCAGAGTCGTCCTG
The DNA here is from genome assembly GCF_001665495.1 of Rhodococcus sp. 852002-51564_SCH6189132-a. NCBI lineage: Bacteria > Bacillati > Actinomycetota > Actinomycetes > Mycobacteriales > Nocardiaceae > Rhodococcus > Rhodococcus sp. 852002-51564_SCH6189132-a. The sequence goes on along the minus strand of NZ_LZMJ01000023.1, from coordinate 14,660 downwards.
GTCCAGGGCAGCGGCACGACCTCCCTCCTCGTCGTCGCGCACCACCTTTTTATCGATGGGTTGAGTTTGGATCTGATCGCCACCGAACTGCGTTCCCTACTGCTGGGACAGCCGATCGGCGACGCGCCACCGTCCCACGGCTATCGCGACTACTGCCTGGCGACCGAGCGAGTCCCGGAGGCATACACGCCCGACGCCCTATATTGGCGCGATCTCCTCAAGGGCGCCGCTCAGGTAGAACTTCCGGAGACGAGCGGCGAAGATGCGCGCGTCGGTGTGCTGGTTTCACGGCCGTTCGGGGTCACCGGTACCAGAGCCGCCAACCGGCTCGCGGCGGCGAGCGGAGTCTCAGTCTTCTCAGTCGTACTGGCCGCCTTCGAGATGGCCGTCTCCCGGACCTTCGGGCTCGGTCCGCTCACCGTCGTTGTCCCCGTCCAGGTACGGCAAGGGATGGGTGCCGCGAGCGCAGGGATGTTCACGAGTCAACTCGTCGTCCGCAGCAAGGGATTGACTTCGTTGCCGGACAGCGCGCGGGAGTTCGCCCGTCAGCTGGAAGCGGGTACAACGAAGAGCTCGTGGGAATTCGACCAGCGGGTCACGGAGCTCGGCCTCGTTGATGCGGACTGCTTCCCCCTCTCGACCGTGCTGTTCAACCAGCACCCCCGGCAGCGCGGCCTGCGTGTCCGCGAGCTCGGGGAGTGGCAGCCGCGGTCGCTGGGGCGGGCGCTGCGGTACCAGCTGCAGGGCGAACTGCAGGTATCGGCGGCGGAGATGGTGTTGACCTACTACTACCGACGGGGGATTGCCATGGAGAGGGCAAATGTGATCGACCGGCTCCACGCGAGCGTTCTGGCGACACTGTGCGAAATGGGAGGGACTCTGCGTGCGGAATGAAATCATCACGCCCACCGATCGCGAGGCACAGCTCCTCGTGCACCGGGCCGGCCGGACACCGGTATACACCTACAGCCGGGCAGCCCTGCGCGATGCCGTCGAGCGGGTCCGCGCGGCATCGGTTCTGGGGGCGGACATCTACTACTCGCTCAAGGCTAATCCATATGCCGGGGTCGTGAACGCGCTATCGACGCTGGTTGACGGTTTCGACGTCTGTTCACTGGCGGAGATGGAGACTGCACTGAACGCCGGAATGCCGCCGGATAAGGTGCTGTTCACCGGTCCCGCAAAGTCGCGCGAGGAGGCAGCTGCGGCACTAGCAGCACAGGTCGCGGTGACCGTCGAATCACCAAGGCAGGCCCGCCTGTTCGTCGAGACAGCGGTTGAACTCGGTGTGAATGGGCGCACCGTCGTCCGACTGAACACGCCCTACCCGGGCCGGACTCCGGCCGCCGCCCCGTACCCGAACCAGTTCGGGGTATCGCAGGATGACGTCGCCGAAGTAATGGATATCCTGCGTGCTTCGTCACTGTCGGTTGCCGGTCTGCAGCTTTTCTGGGGCTCGCAGTACTCTGATGCCGACGTCATCCTGGCCGCGCGGAAAGCTATGACGGAACAAGCTAGAGCGTGCGCAGACCAGTTCGGTCTGGAGCTTGACCTTGTGTCGATCGGTGGCGGCATCGCGATGCCGTGGTGTGACGCCGACCCTGCTGTCGACTGGGCGGGACTCAAGGCGGCCAACCTCGATCCCGGCCTGCCGAACGGCAACGACCCGCTACCCCTCGTATGTGAGTACGGTAGATCGATCGTCGGTCCGGCTGGCAGCCTGCTGACAACCGTGCTCGACACCAAGAGCATCGGTGACCGCAGGTACGTCCTGGTCGACGCCGGGATGAACCACGTACTCATCGCAAGCCGACTGGTGGCCGGAGCTGGCCGGGGCGAGCCCCGGGTCCGGGTTGTGGGTGCACAGGAACGCGCAATTACTAGCCGTGCCTGTGTCACGGGTCCCCTGTGCTCGCAGCTCGACATGCTCGCTGAAGACATTCAACTGCCCGAAGTGGAAACCGGTGACCTACTCCTGTTCTCGGGTCTGGGCGCCTATGGGCCGACGTTCAGCCCCAGCGGCTTCCTGAGCCGCGACAAAGTAAGAGAGATCATCTTCTGATGATGCGCGACACTACGACAACGGCAACCGCGGCCTATCCGTCGCACGAGCCGCTGAGCCCGATCCAACGCGCCTACCTGGTCGGAGGCCAGGACGGTCTGGAACTCAGCGGGCCCGCACGGTACTACCTTGGCTGCGACCTCAACACGGAACGGGTTGCAGAGATTGGCACCCAACTACGCCGACTGGTTCGGTCCAACGACATCCTCCGCGTCAGCGCCGCCTCCGACCTGTCCCTGTCGACTCTGCCCGCCGACGTCGCTCGGGACATCGACGTCGACGTCCGCTGGGTCGACGATGCAGACTTCGACGCGGCGAACGACGCGGTCCGCCGGGAATACTCGTCCGATACGTTCGCATTCGGCGATTGGCCGCAGTTCGAGATCACCGCGGTGCGCTCACCGCACCGAGCCCGGCTGCACCTGGTCTACGCCTTGTGGCTGATGGACGCGGCGTCGCTCGCCGTGTTCCTCACCGAGCTGGTCTCGCATCGCGACGACGCCGGGGACGCGGTCGGCCAGGATCGCACCGCGGACATTCCGCCCATTCGGTTACGAGCACTCAACCATCCCCGACGCGACCGCTCCGTACGCGATGAACGGTTCTGGCGCGACAGGGCGACGGCACTTCCCGATCCGGCGGAACTGCCGCTGCGGCCCGAGTGGCGGCACGCCGGCCTAAACGTGACCCACCGTATGGTCACTATCAACTCGGCGACCGCAGGAAAGATCAACAAGCTGGCGAGCGCCCATGCGATCACCCCCTCGATGGTTTATCTCGCGGCCTATGGTGTCGTCCTCGGGCAGCTCGGTGGAGGACTAGCCCACACAGTCACAGTGCTGCACTCGCAGCAAACCGGGACCTTGACCCCCAATTCCCTCGGTAACCGCGGCAACACCATGCCACTGGCAATCCCCGCGACGACAGGGCAGAGTTTCGTCGAGATCGCCCGAGTCGTGCAGGGCCGCTACCTCAGCCAGGCCATGCACGCCTCGCTCAGCGGTACGGAGATTGCGCGGCTCGCCAACCCCGCCGCCGACCTGCGTCGGCTCGCCCATCCCTTTGCCTTCACGGCACTGGAGGTCGATGGCCTGGGCGAAGTCGCCCTGGGGCTGCGACGTCGCTGGGACGAAGTCCAGCTGCGGGTGCCGCAGGTGCTGATGGACCATCAGGTGATCAGGGATTCCGACGGCAGCGTCCGGCTGGGTTTCGACTGGCGGACGGACGCCTTCGACATCGGTTTCGCAGAGGAATTCGTGGCGCGGTGCGCGAATTTCGTCCGGGAACTCGCCGAGTCCGACGAGCGCTGGACACGCCCGCCGAGCACGTACCCTCGTGCCCACACCGGTAAAGCCTCGGCGCAACACTCGACCGAGACGCTCCACGACCGTGTATTGCGGTGCGCGGCTGCCGCGCCCAAGGCACCCGCAGTACACGATGCGCAGGGGACCCTGAGCTATGCCGAACTGGTGGGACGGGCCCGCGCGGTTGCAAGGCTGCTGCTCGACGCCGGTGCGCGGACCGGCGACCGGGTCGCCGTCCACCTGCCTCGTGGACGAGGCCAGGTCATCGCCATCCTCGGCAGCCTCCTCGCCGGCTGTGTGTACATCCCGCTTGACTACGGCACGCCGGAGGGCCGCCTCGACAGCATTGCGCGGCGTGGTGCTGTGCGGTTCGTGTTCACCGACGGGCAGCAGTCCGCCCGTAAACTCTGGACACGCAGCGGGGTCTACCCGCTGCAGCTGCCCGTCGGCGCGCCCCCACTTTCGGACCGACAGGCAGCTTCCACCCCAAGTCCCCCTAGTCCCACCGCCTACATCATCTTCACCTCAGGCTCGACCGGTGAACCGAAGGGCGTAGTGATTTCACACGCCGGGGCCATCAACACGATCGACGCAGTGAACGATGAGTTTGGTGTCACAGAGACGGACCGGGTGCTCTCGGTCTCCTCGATCGGCTTCGACCTTTCCGTGTACGACGTCTTCGGACCGCTTCTTCGCGGCGGATCCGTGGTGATGCTCACGGAGGAGAGCGCCAAGAACCCCGCGGAGTGGGTCAAACTCATCGAACGGCACGGGGTGACGCTCTGGAACTCTGCCCCAGCATTGGCTTCCCTGCTGGAAGAAGAGGGGAGCGCCACACCGTCGGTGCGGGCCTTCTTGCTGAGCGGCGACTGGATTCCGCTGACGCTGCCAGGGGCGCTGCGACGACTGGCGCCTGGTTCGGAGGTCATCAGCCTGGGCGGCGCGACCGAGGGCTCCATCTGGTCCATCTTCCACCGCGTTAACGAGGCGGACTGCACGGGCCGTTCCATCCCCTACGGCAAGGCCCTGCCTGGCCAGGACATCCTTGTCCTCGACGCCGAGCGAAACGTGTGTCCGGACTGGCAGATCGGTGAGATCTATATCGCCGGAGCCGGAGTGGCCGACGGCTACGCAAACGACCAGTCGAAGACCGAGGCAGCGTTCCTCGACGACCCGGCGTTCGGACGGATCTACCGAACCGGTGACCGCGGCCGCCGCCATCCCGGTGGAGTCGTCGAGTTCCTGGGACGCACAGACAACCAGATCAAACTGAACGGGCACCGGGTGGAACTGGGAGAGATCGAGCACCTCATCGAGAACACTTCTGGCATCCGCCGCTGTGTCGTGTGTGTCCGGGGCAGCGGCCGCCGCAAGCAGGTCGTCGCTTACGTCACGCTCGCCGCGGACGTCTCGGACACCTGGCGGCAGGACGTGAATGCGGTGCTCAAGAACGCCCTGCCGTCCTACATGATTCCTGATGCGCTGGTCGAGCTGAACGAGATCCCGCTGAACGGCAACGGCAAGCTGGACCGCCGACGGCTGGAGTCGCTGCCGTTTCAGGAGACTCCGGCGCGCGAGGCATCCCCCGCACGGCAACAGGACCTCCACAGCCACGAGGTCGCCCGCTGCTGGCAGGACGTGCTGGGCGAAGCTCCGAGCAAGGGGAGTTTCTTCGAGGCCGGCGGCGGATCGTACGATGCGATCCGGCTACTCTCGCTGCTACGAAGCAGGTTCGGTTACGAAGTGTCGTTCGGTGACTTCATGGCTGACCCGACGGCCCCGGGCCTGGCCGCGCTCTGCCGCCGGACACGCACATCGGACACCCGCGGGGTCTGGACGCACAAGCCGCGCTCCAGCGCCACCCCCCGGCTCCGGCTGGTCCTCTTCCCACCCGTAGGAGGTGGCGTGTCCTGCTACACCGACCTGATCCAGGAACTCGGGGGAGACATTGATGTACACGTCATCGGACTCGACGCGCCACTGGTCGATGGCGACGACGGCCGCGCGAACCTCACCGGACTCGCCCGACGCTGTCTCCAGGAACTGCCCGAGCAAACCCTGTTAGACGGTGTGCCGCTCGTCTTCGCCGGGTGGTCGTTCGGCGGATCCTTGGCCTACGAGGCCGCCCGGGTCTGCGACTCGACCGTGGCACGCGTGGTGGTGGTCGACACCCCTGTCTCCGAGGCGGCCCGCCGCGGTGGCGGCGGTGTCGACGAACTGTCACTCAACGGGTTCCTCAGGGACATCCATGAGACCAGCGGCGTACGGATCGATGCCGAGCAGGCAGCGACGGACCCGGCGCTCAGCACCAGGTTCGAGGTTTACCGGCAGAACATGACGTTGCTGCGCGATTGGACTCCGTGCCCCTCGCCAGTGCCGCTTGTGGAGTTCCGAGCCGCCGTGGATCCCGCCGAGCCAGACGCTGCCGCTTGGGGCCGGATCGCTCGCCGAGAAGAAGCCTCGGCGCTGGCCGGCGGACACTTCAGCGTGTTTGGCGGCGACAACACCCAGCGGATCAGAGATGCGATCGAAGGAGTGAAGAGCGATGACTGGCTCTGATGTACGCGCCGCGATCTTCGCGGAGTTGGAGTCCCACGGATGCCCGCCACTTGAAGAGGCCGAGCCCGACCTGGATCTGATCAGCCGCGGCGTCAATTCAGCGACCCTGATTCAGGTCCTGTCCGCACTCGAGGACCGGTTCGACATCGATTTCGAGATGGAGCCCCTGTTCTCCGGGCCCATGACGGTGACCCGCTTGGAGGCGGAGATCATGCGCATCACCAGGATTCCCTGACAGGCCAGCTGACCAGAGCCATACCACGTCTGGACTGGCGTGCGGTCCGAGACCTGTGCCGTCGGCGTACAGCTTGCGTCAGCGCGGCAACCCACAGAAGGAACCACCTATGTCTGAAAACAACGGATACCAGCCGCTGACCCCGTCCGGTATGGGCGCGGTTCTTACTTGGAACCCGGGAAGCTCCGTCGAGGATCTGGCCAAGCGGGCCAGACGGGCCGCACTGGAGAGCGGGTGCGCCCTGGTCCGGGGCGTCGAGCTGGACGAGGACGGTTTCAAGCTCCTCGTGCGCTCGCTCGGCGACACGGTCGACCACAAGTTCGGCGAGGGCCAGGCTGATCTACTCAAACTCAACGCCTCCCGCGACGAGGGGAAGGTGGTGACGGGACGCGGCCCTCTGCCCATCCACACGGACGGACTGCTGGTGGGCGAGCGTGTCGACCTAATCATTCTGTACGCGGCCGAGTTCTCCGATATTCCGGGCTCCGGTGCGACCTATGTCAGCGATCAACTGACCGCCTGGGAAGAGATGCCAGTACACCTTCGCCGGGTGCTAGACGAGCACGAGATCGAGTACCTGGTGAAGGAGCGTGGCTACTTTCCCACCGTTCCCGAGGACTGGTACACGATCCCGACAACCCGCGACTATGGCCGCGTGAAGTCTCTGAACCTTGCGACCGCCTTCCCCCTAGACGTCGCCCAGCGCTCCTGGGAGATCCGGGTCAAGGGCATGGACCAGGAGCGCTCCGACCGGTTCTTCGAAGAACTCGACACCTTCCTGCGCTCGGAACGTTATACCTACATACACTCCTGGCAGGTGGCAGACCTGCTGATCATCGACAACCAGCGGACGCTGCACGGCCGTACCGCCATCAGCGAGGGCGGCACCCGTGTCCTGTTCCGGGGACAGTTGACCCTGTCCGGCGCCCCCTAGTGTCTCGGTACCGAGGGGCCCTCGAATTCCCGATCCGGTTTCCGTCTGTTCCCTCCCTCCGCCCTGCAAGTTGACTCAATCGCAAGACAGTTCAGATCCCCCGCACGACGCTTGATACCCGTTGTCTTCGTACAGGAGCCCTCATATGCTCAAGCCCCGACAGCCTGTGCCAACCCTCGATGTCCCTCTGGTCGGCGGCAGCCGGTGGGCCCTTGCAGACCAACACCCTGAGAACTTCAGCCTGGTGGTCTTCTACCGGGGCGTGCACTGTCCCATGTGCCGCTCTCATGTGACGGAACTCGACAGCCTCATGGACAAGTTCGCTGAGGTCGGAGTGACCTCAGTGGTGGCGGTGAGCGGGGATGACGAGGGCCGCGCTAAGCGGGCCGTCGAGGAATGGGATATCACCCGCGTGCCGATCGGCTACGGGCTTAGTATCGAATCGATGCGGGAGTGGGGCCTGCACGTCTCGAAGGCCATCAAGGAGGGCCAGCCAAACGAGTTCAGTGAGCCGGGCCTATTCATCATCCGACCGGACGGCACCCTGTACGCGGCGGTTCAGACCACGATGCCGTTCCTCCGACCGCACCTCGACGAGGTCGTTGAGACGATCCGCTGGATTAACGACAACAACTACCCTGCCCGAGGCGAATTGTGAGCCGCAGTGAGCAGGCGCTGGCCGCCGTCGCCCGCTCCGCAATCACGCCCAGGGAGCTTCGGGAGAAGCTGCTCGCTTGGGACGCTCCCATCGACCTCATTGATATCCATGAACACCACGAACGGGAGATCGTCAACGTCCCCGGTGCTCGCATGGTGTCCCAGGGCGCGTGACGGCAAGACCGGTGTCCATACGCGCGCGGTCCTGGGCGTGGCACGGCAGGCCCGTTCGCCGATGCCGTCCATCTTGAGGGCGGCGTCATCGCCTGGATGAGGCAAATCGACCCAGCCCGCTGGAGTACTGAGCCACAGGGGCAGTTACGCCCCCTTGATTCTCTACGAACAGATCACTTTGTCCGCTAGTTGCATGAGGAGGAATTATGTCGACGACTGAAGTCGGGACGACGAGCATGAAGTGCGAGATCCTGTCAGGAGGGGTTGCCCTGGTAGAGTTCTCGCAGGCACACGAGCAAAACCCGTTCAGTCGGGCGCGCATGCGCGAGCTGACCCAGCTGATGCTGGATCTCGACGGTAACGACGAAGTGCGGTGTGTCGTCCTGTACGGCGGGGCGGGCCGGTCCTTCGGCGCTGGCGGTGACTTCAACGAGGTCTCGGAGTTCTCCGGCGGCGACGAGGTCGATGCATGGATCGACGACATCACAGACCTCTACAGCACCATCGCCGGGATATCCAAGCCCGTGGTGGCCGCCATCGACGGCTTCGCGATCGGTGTCGGTCTGCAGATCGCGCTCTGCTGCGATCTGCGCATTGGGAGCAGCGTATCGAAGCTCGTGATGCCGGAGTTCAAGGTTGGCATCGCCTGCAACTTCGGCGGCTACATGCTGGAGACGGTGGTCGGCCGCAGTGTGATGCAGGACATGCTCTACACGTGTGCCGAATGGCCCGCTGACCGAGCCCTCGCAGACCGACTTCTGCACGAAGTGACGGCCCCCGAAGAGCTCTTGGACCGTGCCGTGGAGCACGGCCGACGCATCGCCCGCTACACCGTGGCCGCGGTCCAGTCGACCCGAGCGCGAGTCAACGGCCCGTATGTCCAAGGCCTTCGACGGGTGCGCGAAGAGGGCAAGCGGTCCCACCGCACCGCCTTCTCCGCAGGCGAAGCGCAGCAGCGTATGCGCCGCATCATCGGAAAGGGCTGACCATGCCTCCCGTCAGTAGATGGTGCGTCGTCACCAACACGTCCGCCCCGGCCCTGAACCACCTAGCACAGCACGCCGACCTCGGCGACCTGCAGGTCTACTATCGGGGCCCCGGAGGGGCGGTTCTCCCCGACAACCCGCCGTTCGTACTCGACGTGGGCACCCTGTCAGTACACTCTGACAGCCAAGCCGCTATGACGTCCTCCGCGATCCGTATCGATCCGGATGCCGTCACGGTGCGCATCTCCGCGCTCAACGAAAACCCGGTCTACTACGCAGTCAACCGGATGAAGGGCTTGTTCGCCTACTTCACGGATCTGATACTCGCGCCGCTCGTGCTGCCCGCTCTCGGGATGCCCGTCGAGTTCACCGGCGGCTCCACTGGGTATGAGCGTGGCACGCTGCTGCGCGAAGTGAACCGGCTGCAGCACAGTATCGTGTCGCGGACCCGGTATACCGGCGGTTACTGGCTCATGGATGTCGGCGAGGAGTACGACCTGCTCGGGGACTTCTACAATCCGCACCGGAACGATCCGCTAGCCGCGGGCGAAGCCCAACTCGAGGCCCTGACCGCGGAAATCAATCGCATCGATGCGACCACTCCCGCGGGTACCAGCTACGCCACCCTACTGTCGGGCGGCATCGATTCGGGGACGGTGACCTATCTCGCGGCCACTGCCGGACTGTCTGTCTCTCCATACAGCGTAGGAACTCCCTGGGGTGACGAACTCACCGATGCCGCCGAACTCTGTGCAGAGCTCGGGATCGACCTCGTGCCTGTCCACCTGACTGAAGATCAGATCATCTCGTCGATTCCGGAAACCATCCGGTGGCTGGGCATCGCTGACCCCGAGGTCGTTGAAGTCGCGCTGACTGCCACAGCAGTGCAGCGGCTCGGTGCCATCCCTGCAGACGAGGTCTTGCTGACCGGCTACGGCAGCGATCTGATCAACGCTGGTCTCTATCGCCCCTTCGACCACCGTGGTGATCTGATCGAACAGGTCTTGTCGTCTGTCGACAGCACACGCCGCAGTAACGAGCTTTCAAACCGGATGCCGCTCGCGTATGGCACCACCACCCATCATCCCTTCTGGTCATGGCCCGTGATGTGTGTGGCGTTGGAGACCGCACCCGAGTGCAAAGTCCGAGAGGGCCGGGAAAAGTACCACCTCCGTACCGCGATGAGCCGTCGCGTTTCCGAACCCATCGCCTGGCGAAAGAAGGTCGCCGTACACCACGGTGGAGGCCTCCAAGGCGGCGTGATGAGCCGACTAGAGAAGGAAACGGGCACGCCCGACCGACACGCGGTATACCTGGCCTGTTTCGCCGAACTCCTACACCGGGCCGCGGATGGGGAGTTAGAGCCCTCGGACCCTTGGTCTCTCTTCGAGCGAGCCCTACGCCGCGTGGCGCTTACTGACAGCGCCGCGCGGCTGGCCGCGCCGCGAGCCGCAGCAGGCTGAAAAGGCCTGCTACCCGTTACTTTTCAGGGGACGGGACAGTTTTGCCCAGCTTTTTTGCCGTTGTCCGGATGGATCGGCCGGAATCTCGGGTGCATCCGCCAGGGGCTACGCCGTCGCCCCTGGCGGATGTTAACGGCCAAGTTGATGTGAATCTGGCGCGCTTTCGTTTTGCGCTGTGAGACGCCGTGATTCGAGTGGAGGCGAGAGGCCTTCACTGTTGGCCTGGTCGTAGCAGGTCGGTGGAGCTGAGGGCAGCCCGGGATCCGGGTGGTGCTGGAGAAGGCGGGAGCAGTCCTGACAACGCAGGGATATGGCATGTACTGCCAGATAGTGCGGATGCGGCAAGCGAAATATGGAGGAGTGATGCGGCTCAGCGAAGGTGCTCGCTTGTGCTCAACGAAAGTGCCCACTTGTGGGCGTGTTCACTGTAGCGGTTGCCGGGTCCCGGTGGTGGCCTGACGGAGCTTTTCCGCCCGGGCATGGTGATCACGTAGACGGTAGGAATCCCCGTCGAGATTGAGTACCACCGAACGATGCAGGAGCCGGTCGAGCATCGCCGCCGCGACGGTCGTGTCACCGAGCACCTCACCCCACTCACCGACACCCCGGTTCGTGGTGATCACGATCGACGTCTTCAGATACCGTTGCGCGACAACCTGAAACAACGCAGATGCGGCCTCACCCGGCAACGGGAGATAGCCGAGCTCGTCGATCACCAACAGCGTCGGACCGGCATAGAACCGCATCGTCGTCGCCCACCTCCCCTCGATCGCCGCCCGGTGACAGCGGGCCGCCAGATCCGCGGCGGTGGTGAAATAGGTGCGGTAACCGGCATGCGCCGCAGCCCGCGCCAAACCCACCGACAGATGGGTCTTTCCGACCCCTGGCGGCCCGATCAGCAGCACGTTCGTCGCGGTTTCCAGGAACCGGCAGGAGCCCAGCTCGGCGATCAACGCCCGATCCAGACCGGGCGCGGCGTCGAAATCGAAATCGTCGAGTGAGGCCGGGGTCGGCAGGCACGCGAACCGCAACCGCCCCGCCAGCCGGCGGGCTTCGGTGGCATCGACCTCGATCGAGAGCAATTGTTCGAGGGTCGCGGTCATCGACAGGCCCTGTTTCTGCGCCCGGTCGAGCACCGAGGGCAACGCTTCGGCGGCGTCGTGCAGCTTCAGCGTCGCCAGGTGACCCCGCAGCCGCTGATAGACACTCGCTGCCGCGACGGTGGTGGCGTCGGGGTTGGGGGTCATGACAGGGTGTTCCTTCCGCGGGCGGCACGCTCGTAGGCGGCCAGATCGATGACCGGCGAGGCCGGAGAGGTCGACGGTGAATGAGACTCAGTAGTGTTGGTGCGCAATGCTTCTGCCGCAGCACGAGCGTCCGCGCCGGGTGGGATGCGTTCCTTGCGGCGGTGCGGCCGGCCTCCGGCCGCGGCACCGGCCAGTGCGGCCTGTTCGAGGGCGTGGACGTGTCCGTGATCGCGCACGATGACCCCGGCCCCGTCCGGAGCCAGCCGGTGGCGGGCGACGGTGATCTGCGAGGCGGTGACGATGTCGATCACCTCGTCACCGAGCCTGCGGGTGACGTGCACCTGCGCTGCCGCCAGTTCCGGGGGCACCGAGTAGCGGTTGCCGCGGTAGGCCACCAACGCTTGCCGGGAGACGGTCCGCGGTTCGCTGATGACCACCGGATACGGGCTGCTCGGCATCGGCGCCAGGGATTCGCGGGCGGCGACGGTCAGCACCGAGGCTTTACCGTCGGCGGTGGCGCGCATCCGGGCATCGGCGCGCAGGGTGCAGAACTTGTCCACGCTCGCCTGCGCCTGCTCGACCGTCAACTCGTCAGCCACGGACCTCCACCACCGCTGTGCTGCAGTGTGATTGGCCTTCTCGACGACACCTTTGCGGTTGCCGGACCGTGGCGGGCAGATCGCCGGCACGACACCGTAGTACTTGGCGACGCCGGCGAATGAGGCGGTGACCGTCCCGGACTCGGGGTGGCAGACCGTGGCCATCCGATCGAACCGCCAGGTGCGGGTCAGGCCGCCGAGTTTGCGGCAGATCCGGTCCAGGCCGTCGATCAGATGCGGCTGGGTCATTGCCGGGGCGAGCACGCCACGCCACCGGCCGGAGTGCGCGAGCGAGCCGACCAGCAGGTAGGCGGTCTTGCCCCACCCCCAGGCGGCGGGTGGGTTCGGTAGTTCGACCCAGTCCCATTGGGTTTCCTCGCCGGGTGGGTGCTCGATGATCGCGTTCGGCCGGTCGGTCGCGCAGGCGCAGGACTCGCAGACGGGCCGGAGCTTTCGTTGTCGGATCTGGCGGGTCAGCGTCTGATACGAGGCGGTGTAGCCGAGGTCCTCGAGTTCGTCGCACAAGGTCCGCGCCCACAGATGCGGATCCTCGGCCAGGCGGGCTGTCACATAGTCGACGAACGGCTCGAACGGGTCGGCGCCGGCGCGTTTACGCACGCCGGGGGTGGTGGTGCCGTTCAGGTAGTTGCGGATGGTGCGCCGGTTTCGGCCGGTGTGCCGGGCGATCGCCGCGATCGTCCAGCCTCGTTTGTGCAGTGCGTGGATCTCCACGTCTTCCTCCCATGTCAACATGAGAAAGCGGGTCTCCTTCGAGTAGCCGGTGCGTGGTCAGAGACCACCAGCATCGAAGGAGACCCGCCCTCATCGGCGGAGCCACACGGGTGAGCACTTTCGGTGAGCAGGACTGAGCAGGATCAATGAGCGCCATCAGGAGTGCGCGAGGAACCAGCGTCGTTACGTCCCTCAATGCGCCACCTGCTCGAACCTGGCGGATCTGGACAGGCCGCGGGGCGTGCTACCGAGATCGGTGGGAACTCCTGGGCGGTTTATTGAAGCCGGCCGGAAGGTCACGAGTAACATCTACGATGTTCTCGTGGCACTGCCTCAAGACACAGTTGGGCTCTTACTTCATCGAGCGAATCACAGTGAACACGGGAACTACCCGTCACGGCTCCCGGCTTTGTGGGCAGTCGGTTCATCGAGGCGGGATAGATGCATCGCCCGTCGAGGGCCCCCCCGCGGGCGCCCGAGTAGTCCGAGGCCGGGAAAGCCGGTCACATGACGAAGGGCGCAGCGGTTCGAGATGTCGGAAACTGTAATTGCAATTACAGATGTTTCGGTAATTGAGTGAGTGGGGACTATGGAAAGTCCGGTGTGGTTGAGGAAACCGAGGCCCAGGTCGTAGCTCGAGCTGATCCGGGTCAGGCGGTTCTCGGTCGGGTGCGGACTTCGTCGAGGGTACCGGAACACAGGTGGGTCAGTTCGGTGGATTTCATGTTCCCTCAGACCTGTTCGATCGGATTGAGTTCGGGCGCATACGCCGGGAGGCGTTCGACGCGGAACCAGTTGCTTTGGGTCGCCAGCCAGGCGGTCATGCCCCGGGACCGGTGGGCCATGACCCGTCCCAGAGCGCGATGAGCTTCTAACCGGCGAAACGGCGGCGGACTACCGTGAGACACCGGTCCTCGCTGAGACCGGAACCAGATAGCCGAGCCTCCACCGAACTCGGGGCGATTCAGGGCATGTCTGATAAAAGCCGCGTCCTACGAATGCGTGGAACGGGGAATACTGGACGCTCACGTCGAACACGCCGTCGTATCAAGCTGGGACTGTGTGGGTCCGCAGGTCGGTAGGGTCCGATCATGAGCCTCGAAAGCAACTGGCAACGCCTGTATGACTGGTGCGTGAAGGAGGCGCCCGTGACAGCTTCTGCCATCTCCCCTCCGGCAGAGGTATCCGTGCTCGTCACAGCAGAAACGGCGACCGGACGCCAGTGGCCGACAGAGCTCCGCACATGGTTCGGTCTCCACAACGGCACCAATGAGGGAAAACCCTTTGCACAGATCCTGCCCTCGTTCGAGCCGCTTTCCCTGGATCGGGTGTCATCTGCATGGACATCGATGACGACCACCTGGGCGGACATGACCCAAGACCTCGGCGGAAGTGCGCTCCTCGACGAACCGGCAGGCACGATCTCGTTCACCTACTTGCCTGCCTATATCCCGATCGCTCAGAACGATCAAGGGGACCTCCTCGTCGTCGACACGCGTGCCGGGGAAGAGAGCGGGTGTGTACGGGACTTCGCCGGCGAAGATGCCGATCAGAGCATGATGATGTGGTCCTCGATCGATGCGCTTATCGACGAGGTGGCCTCCGCGGTACAACACAGTGAACCGTGCTTCGGGTGGATGCCGGTGGTCAACGACGGGACGCTGGACTGGGAATTGTCGTGATCATCCCCGGTAGATAGCCTCCGACG
>NZ_LZMJ01000022.1:0-99347 GCF_001665495.1 Rhodococcus sp. 852002-51564_SCH6189132-a | reverse complement strand
CCCCCCCCCCCCCCCCCCCCCCCCCCCCCCCCCCCCCCCCCCCCCCCCCCCCCCCCCCCCCCCCCCCACGACTCGTTGATTACGGCTCGTTCTACGGCGAGGGCATCCCGCCGTTGACGTGGATCGTCGCACCCACCACGTAGCTCGATTCCGGCGATGCCAGGAACACGTAGGCCGGCGCCAGTTCGGTCGGCTGCCCCGCACGTCCGAGTGGGGTGTTCTGCCCGAACTCGGGCAGCTCTTCCTTCGGTTGGCCGTCCGAAGGCTGCAATGGAGTCCAGATCGGTCCGGGCGCAACCGCGTTCACACGGATGCCCTTCTCCGCCAGCTGGGTCGCCATGTTCTTCGTGAAGTTGTTGATCGCGGCCTTGGTCGACGAGTAGTCGATCAACGCCGGCGACGGCTGGTAAGCCACGATCGACGTGGTGTTGATGATCGTCGAACCCGGCTGCAGGTGCTTCAACGCTGCGCGCGTGGTGCGGAACATCGCGAGGATGTTCACCTGGAAGGTCTGCTCGAGCTGATCGTCGGGAAGATCGTCCAACCCCGCGACCGCAATCTGCTTGCCGGCGTTGTTGACGAGGATGTCCAATCCGCCGAGCTGTTCGACCGCCTGGTCGACGACGTCGGAGCAGAACGAGGCATCCGTCAGATCACCGGGAAGCGTGATCGCCTTACGGCCGCTCTCGCTAATGATGCGAGCGACGTTCTTTGCGTCGGGTTCCTCATCCGGCAGGTACGAGATCGCGACGTCGGCACCCTCCCGCGCGAAGGCGATGGCAGTAGCAGCGCCGATGCCCGAGTCCCCACCGGTGATCAGTGCCTTGCGTCCTTCGAGCCTGCCCGTGCCTCGGTACGAGAACTCGCCGATGTCTGCCTTGGGCACCATGTCGGCGTCGAGACCAGGCTCGGGCTGGTCCTGCTTCGGCGGCGAGATGGACGGATAGCGAGTAGTCGGATCCTGGAACTTCAGTTGATCGGTCTTATTGGTGTGCACGTCTTGCTCAGCCATGAGTACCGTCCTGCGAATCGATGGTTTCCGAGTTGCGTGAAAGCTCGTCGCAAATCGGCTTCCCGTCACGGACCCGTCGCAAACTCGGTCATCTGCGAGGTGAGCGGCTATCCGACGTCACGGATATCGTCCTCACCGTCCTCGTCGAGCGGCGGCGGGAGCTCACGTTCGTCGCGGGCACGAACGACCAGACCGAAGACCACAGCGACGGCGACGGATAGCACCAGCCACGAGACGAGCAGCACAAAAACCCAGTTCACATGTCGAACAACGGTTCGCCGGACCAAAAATGTTACCCGCGAGTAAGAACTCACCCGTAAATTCACCCCGCCTCGGCAATCAAGATGCGCCCCGCCCACTGGGAAAATCCGGAGACGCAGAGACCCCGCCGGAAGGCATGCGAGTAACCTTCCGGCGGGGCTCGACGTCACCGTGCAGGGGACGGCGACAGCCTGAGACACTACCGTGAAGTTGATCTTGGGGCGAGAATCGCTCGATCGAAGGTCAGTACGCGCCTTCGCTGGCGACGACCGCCTTCACGGTCTTCATGATGATCAGAACGTCGGAGACCATGGACCAGTTCTCCACATACGACAGGTCCAGACGCACCGACTCGTCCCACGACAGATCCGACCGGCCACTGACCTGCCAGAGGCCCGTCACACCGGGACGCACCAGCAGACGACGCTTGACCCGCCCGTCATAACTCTCGACCTCGCGACGCAGCGGCGGACGCGGACCCACCACGCTCATCTCGCCGCGCACGACGTTGATGAACTGCGGCAACTCGTCGAGGCTGAACCGGCGCAGGACCCGGCCCACACGGGTGACGCGCGGGTCCTCCTTCATCTTGAAGAGCAGGCCGGCGCCCTCGTTCTGATCGAGCAATTGGTCGACCAGCTTGTCGGCGTTCTGCACCATCGAGCGGAACTTGATCATTCCGAACGGAGTTCCGTCGAGTCCGATGCGCTCGGCCCTGTAGAAGATCGGGCCGCCGTCCTCGAGCTTGATCAGCAGCGCTACGACAGCGAAGACCGGAGCCAGACACAGCAGCGCGGCGAGCGAGAAGGCGAGGTCGAACAGACGTTTCCCACTGCGCTTCGCACCGTGATAGCTCGGCTTCTCCACATGGATCAGTGGCAACCCGGCAACCGGGCGCATCTCGATGCGCGGGCCGGCGACATCGACGACGCCCGTCGCCACCACCAGATCGGCGCGCTCGGGTTCGAGCTGCCACAGCAGGTCGCGGATGCCTTCGTGGCCGAGGGTCTCGGTGGCGGTCACCGCGACGGTGTCGGCACCCGAAGCACGCAACGCTTCGACGACGGTGCTCTCGTCGCCGTGGATCGGGATCTTCCGTCCGTCCACATCGATGCTCTCGCCCGGCACACCGGAATACCGCGGCACGCACACGCCCACCACGCGATAACCCTCACCGCTACGGCGCTGGAATGTGCCGGCCATATGGCGAACTGCGCGGGCGCCACCCACCACCAGCACCGACGTCGTGAACTCGCCCTTCCGGCGCCGACGTGCGACAGCTCGTCGCCAGACCCACCGGAAGAACAGCAGTCCCGCGAGACCCACGGGCAGAGCGATGGCGAGATAGCCGCGCGCAAGCTCCATCCGGAAGATGAGCGCCACGATGGCAACGAGACCGAAAAGATTGAGCGTCGCCGAAACGACGCGCTGATATTCCTCGAAGCCGGCGCCGATCACCCGCCTGGAGCGGGTACGGAACAGGGAAAGGAATGCGATCCACGCCGCGCCGAACGCAACGGAGATCAGCGTGTAACTCAGCGTTCCGACGCCGTCCATGGTGACGAGCGAATCCTGCCCGAACCGCATCACATGCGCGAGCGCAATGGCCAGCACGACGACCAGAGCGTCGGTGACGAACAGAGTGTTGACGTAGGACTTCTGCCATCCCCATCTGGTGGACATCCGAGCACCGGCCGGAGCGCCGGTACTGGTGTCGATAAGCGAAAGGTCATGTGCAGCATCGTCGTTCGTGTGACGAACTGTGGTCATGACGGAAGAACCCTCATAGTGTGTCTCCTCCCCGAGACGCTTCGACGCTCGAGCACCTCCCTGCACTCGGACGTCGACAACCCCGTATATCGATGCCGCGTCCTCCGTAGCGGCTCCGATACGTTATGCGATTGAGATCATCTCACAGAACTGTTGCGTGCGCGCGACAACAAAAGGGAAGTTATCGAGAAACTTATCCGTGAGTAGCGTGCTCGGGGTCGAGGTCGAGGCGCCGGAGCGTCTGGGCGTTGAGCGCAACGACGATCGTCGACGCCGACATGAGCACCGCAGCCACGGCCGGCGAGATCGCGATACCGGCGAAAGCGAGCACCCCGGCGGCCAACGGAACGGCGACGACGTTGTATCCAGTTGCCCAGAGCAGGTTCTGCCACATCTTGCGGTAACTCGCGTGCGAGAGCTTGATGATCGACAGCACCGCTCGCGGATCGTTCGCGGCGAGGACGACACCGGCCGACTCGATCGCGACGTCCGTGCCCGCTCCGATCGCGATACCGACGTCGGCGCGCGCGAGGGCAGGCGCGTCGTTGACCCCGTCGCCGACCATTGCGACGGTGTGCCCGCGCTTCTGCAATTCGGCGACCTTCGCGTCCTTGTGTTCCGGGAGCACTTCCGCGAACACTTCGTCGATGCCGAGATCGGCGGCCACGGCGTCGGCCACCTGCTGGGCATCACCGGTGATCATCGCGACCTTCACGCCCCGCGCGTGCAGGGCGTCGACGGCCTGCCGCGATTCGTCGCGCACGGTGTCCTCGAGCGCCACGGCTCCGAGCACCCGACCGTCGGAGGCAACGTGCAGCACCGATGCACCGCGTCGCACCCACCCGTCGGTGACTGCGGCGACGTCGTCGGGCACCGACAACTGCAGGGACGACAGCATGGACGGTCCGCCGATCGTCACCTCCACACCGTCGACCAGTCCGCGCACGCCGCGGCCGGGCAACGAGCGGAAGTCCGTCACCGCCATCCGCTCGGCCGACGGAACGCGGGCATCGGCGGCAGCCACGATGGCTCGCGCGACCGGGTGCTCACTGTCGGCTTCGACCGCAGCTGCCAGGGCGAGTAGGTGTTCCTCGTCGATTCCCGCCGTCGCGACGACACCGGTGACCTGATGCTTGCCCTGCGTGAGGGTGCCGGTCTTGTCGAACAGCACTGCGTCGACGGTGCGCATGCGTTCGAGTGCCAGACGATCCTTGACGAGCACACCCGCGCGAGCCGCGCGTTCGGTCGAGATTGCGATCACCAGCGGAATCGCCAGACCCAGCGCATGGGGACAGGCGATGACCAGGACGGTCACAGTGCGCACCACGGCTTCGTCGAGATTGCCGAGCAACGTCCACACGACAAAGGTGAGAGCACCCGCGATTGCGGCGAAATAGAAGAGGAACGCCGCGGCGCGATCCGCCAGCGCTTGCGCGCGGGACGAGGACGCCTGGGCATCGGCGACCATGCGCTGGATGCCGGCCAACGCGGTGTCCTCTCCCACCGCCGTGATCCGCACCCGGAGCGCGCTGTCGGTGGCGACGGTGCCCGCGACCACCGTGTCGCCGACGTCGCGGGTGACGGTCTTGGATTCACCGGTGACCATCGACTCGTCGACCTCGGCGGTCCCGTCGATGACGGTGCCGTCGGCGGGCACGCGAGCTCCGGCACGCACGAGCACCACATCGTCGAGGGACACTTCGTGCAACGGCACCTCGACGACACCATCGTCGGTGACCTTCTCTGCGGTGTCCGGCAACATCGCGGCCAGTGCTTCGAGTGCACCGGACGCCGAACCCAGCGCCCGCATCTCGAGCCAGTGACCGAGCAGCATGATGACGATCAGCAGCGCCAATTCCCACCAGAAGTCCAGGTCGAAACCGCCGACCTCGAGAGTCGTGGCCCACGACGCGACGAAGGCCACCGTGATGGCCATCGCGATCAGCAGCATCATCCCCGGTCGGCGGGAACGCAGTTCGGCCCAGCCTCCGGTCAGGAACGGCACGCCGCCATAGAAGAAGATGACGGTGCCCAGCACCGGTGGGATCCACTCGGTACCCGGAACATCCGGGAGGTGGTAGCCGAAGAGCTCGGCGACCATGTGGCTGAAGACCACGACCGGCACCGACAGGATCAGACTGACCCAGAACCGTCGCCGGAACATCTCGCCGTGGGCGCCGTGTCCCGCGTGACGATCGTGACCGGCGTGCTCGTGCTCGTGCGTGTGTTCGTGCACCTGCTGGGACATCGACAGCTCCTGACTCGGCCGACGGGACGAACCTACGACGCGGATCGGCTACAGAGTGGTCAACAACTGACGCATCGTGTCGATTTCCTTCTGCTGCGTGTCGGCGATGGTGCGGGCCAGCTCGACGGTCTCGGGATACTGCCCGTCCTCGATCTCGTCCTGCGCCATCTCGATCGCTCCCTCATGGTGGACGATCATCTGCTCCAGGAACAGGCGGGCAGCGTCGACGCCCTGCGCGTCGGACAGTGCCTGCATGTCCTGCTCGCTCATCATCCCGTCCATGTGCGGCATGTCGTCCATACCCGGCATGTCCGAGACAGGTGGCATGCCGGACATGTGGCCGTTCATTCCAGGAGCGTCGTCCCCGTGCATGGGCATGCCCCATTCCTCGAGCCATGCTTGGAATTGCTCGATTTCGGGTTGTTGCTCTGCCTTGATCTGCTCGGCCAGCGCCCTCACCGGCTCCGGGATGCCGTCCTTTGCCAGCAGCATGTCGCTCATCTCGATGGCCTGCGCATGGTGCGGGATCATCATGCGCGAGAACATCACATCGTCCTGGTCGAACCGCGCGGAGTTCGTCTCGGCGGATGTCGGGGCCGAAGTGGCGGTCGCCGTGGTTGCTTCGTCGCCACCGGAATCACTGCACGCCGACGCTGCAAACGTCACCGCCAGCGCAATCGCACCGGCAGCCAGAGTCTTCTTGTTCATGATGTCCACCCTCGCGGGTGTACTCCCGGGATCCGATGGAGATCGCATGAAGATTTGCTCAAGATCTGCGGGCGCATCGTCAGCACCTCTGCGGGTGACGATGATGGGTCCCATGCCTTCTTCTGCCCGTGTGACGGGACCTTCCGGCGGATCCGCACCCGTCCCGAGCTCGACCGCCCGGATGCGAGCCATGGTCGTCGAGGACGAGGGGTCGTTGGCGAAGCTCGTGGGTTCGTATCTCGAACGCGACGGCTTCGACGTGACGATCACCGGCGACGGATCCGAGGCCGTGACCCTCGCGCGGCAGGTCGACCCCGACATCCTGGTGCTCGACCTCGGCCTACCCGGACTCGACGGTGTCGAGGTGTGCCGGCAGCTGCGAACCTTCTCCGACGCGTACGTCGTGATGCTCACCGCGCGCACCGAGGAAGTCGACACCCTGATCGGTCTGTCCGTCGGGGCAGACGACTACCTGACGAAGCCGTTCAGCCCGCGCGAACTCATGGCCCGCATCCAAGCGATGCTGCGTCGTCCCCGGACCACCGCGCGGGTCGTAGCGTCCGCGAGGCGGGAGGCGCGGACGTTCGGGGAGCTGTCCCTCGACGTCGACGGACGGGAGGTCGCCGTGCGCGGCACGCCGGTCGCACTCACCCGCACCGAGTTCGACGTCCTCGCTGCCCTGGCGCAGGACCCGGGAGTCGTGTTCACCCGTGCTCAGCTCATCGCGGCCGTCTGGGGGCAGAATTGGGTCGGTGACGACCACCTCGTGGATGTGCACATCGGGCATCTGCGCCGCAAACTCGGCGACGACGCGAACCAGGGACGTTTCGTGCGCACCGTCCGCGGCGTCGGCTACCGGATGGGTACAGGACAATGAAGTCCCGCTCCCCCACCGCGACGAGTTTCGGCACCCGCCTGTTCCTCGCGCTCGTGGCCGTCGTCGTCGGATGTGCCGTCAGCGCATGGCTCGTCGCGTCCGCTCTCGCTCCCGGGATCTTCCACGACCATCTCGGACAAGCGGGGATCGATCACGATTCGAGCCAGGCCGCCCACGTCGAAGAAGCCTTCACCTGGGCCATCGTCCTCGCGTGGGGTCTGGCGGTCGCGATCGCAGTGCTGTTGGCCTCGGCGGTCAGTTGGTACATCGCGCGACGGATCCAGCGTTCGCTCGACACGGTGACCACCTCCACCGCGCAGATCGCCGGAGGTCGCTACGACACCCGCGTCCCCAGCCCCGACCTCGGCCACGAATTCGACGAACTGGCAACCAGTTTCAACGAGCTGGCACGACGCCTCGAAGCCACCGAAATCACAAGGCGCAGAATGCTCGCCGACCTCGGACACGAAATGCGCACACCCATCGCCACACTCGATTCCTATCTGGAAGCACTCGAGGACGGCGTCCGCACTCTCGACGACGACACCCGGCAGATTCTGCGAGCCGCCACCCACCGGCTGAACCGCCTGGCACAGGACATCACCGCGGTCTCCCGGGCGGAGGAGCACCTCACCCGCATCCATCGGGTGCCCACTACCACCGGCACCCTCGTCGCCACGGCGGTCGACGCGGTGCGCGAGCAGTACGACGGCAAGGGCGTGACGTTGCAGGCCGAGGTCGTCGAATCTGCGCCGGTGACGGTCGATCCCGACCGGCTCGGACAGGTGCTGGCGAACCTGCTGGACAACGCCCTACGGCACACACCGGCAGGAGGAAACGTCACCGTCGCCACTCGCATCCTGGGCCGCGGCCGAACGGAGATCACCGTGACCGACACGGGCGCCGGCATCGCGCCCGATCACCTCGACCACCTCTTCGACCGGTTCTACCGCGCGGACACCGCCCGCGACCGGAATCACGGCGGCAGCGGCATCGGCCTGACGATCGCGCGGGCACTCGTCGAAGCCCACGATGGTCGCATCCACGCGCACAGTGACGGACCGGGCTGCGGGGCCCGGTTCACTCTGGAACTGCCGACGGCGAGTCAGGCGTAATTGGACAGGACGAACTCGGTCAGCCCCTTCCGGACCGCTTCGACCGCATGCTTCTGGCCGCGCTTGAGCACGAAGCCGGGAACCGGGACCTTCGGTTCGAGCGACATGGTGACGTGCACTCGCGTGCCGCGCTCGGTCGGTTCGAGTGCGTACTCGCCGTCCTGGCTGCGCTGCATGGAGCTCTCGACGAGAGTCCACGACGTCGAACTCTCTGTCCACGAATGCTCGATCGTCTGGGTGTCGGAGAAGCCGAGCAGCGACAGGGTCATGCGGATCCGGAGCGGCCGGCCGTCGTCGTCCCGGGTGAGCACCTCGACGCTCTGGTGCGCCGACGACCACTCGGGAATGCGCTCGACATCCTTCAGGGCGCGCATCACCTGCTCGGGTGTGGCGTCGATGTCGAAACGATCGGAGACGGTGGCCGCCATGTCTGGTCCTCCTCGTCGAAAACGCGGTACATCCACCAGATGACCCCGGATGCCCCACGACGAAACCCCGCCGACAGTATCGGCGGGGTTCGGTCCGTGCTGTCGATCAGTTGTCGACCTGCACCTCGTCGCCGGTGATGAGGAAGGTCATCAGGTCGCTGCCGACGGTCAGCGGACCGTCGTAGTTCTCGCGGGTGCGTTCGACGAGCATCTCATCCGAGATGCCGGGGACGCGGCCCGGGATGCCGTTGACGATGTGGCTGTAGACCGCCATCTTCGGCTGGGTCTGCTCGAAGATGTCGCCGGCCTGCTGCGGGTTCGTGTGGTGCGCGTACACGCTGGGCAGCGCAGACGGATCCTCGAAGTCGGCCACCTCGTGCACCAGCACGTCGACGCTTTCGCCGAACTTCAGAACGTTCTCGGTGGGCACGGTGTCGCCGCTGATGAGTACCGACTTGCCCGCATAGTCGACGCGATAGCCGACCGCCGGCTGGATCGCACCGACCGGATCGTGCTCCACGGTGAACATCGTGACGGTGACGCCGTCCTGGTCGAAGACGACGCCGTCTTCTGCGAACTCGTGCGATTCGATCGGCGTGGTCGCGGGATCGACTTCCTTGTCCGCGACGCGCACGTCGATGTCGTTGCGGTAGGTGCTCTGCATTCCGTCGCCGATGTTCCGGACGCCGACGGGTCCGTAGAGCTGGAAGGCGCCCTCGCGCCCACCGAGTGCCGGGACGTAGCTGCTCATCCAGAGGTCGGACAGACCGTTGATGTGGTCGGAATGGAAGTGGGTGAGGAAGACGGCGTCGACCTGACCGACCGGAACGCCGGCCTGCGTCAGGCGGACTGTGGCTCCGCGCCCCGCATCGAAGACGAGGTTCAGACCGTTGGCCTGGACCAGCGTGGACATGCCGTAGCGCTCGGTACTCGGCACCGGGCTGCCCGTGCCGAGCAGCGTCACGCGCATCTCTCCCTCGGCGGGAGCGTCGGCCGCGGGGTGGGCAGAGTCCGAGGCAGAGCCGTCCGAGACCGTCGTTTCCTGGACCGTGTCCTGAGCAGCGGATTCTCCGGTGCTGCAGCCTGCGAGGACGAGCGCAAGCACACCCGACCCCACTATTGCCGCAGTGCGGAGTCGGCCGAATTCGAATGAGCGTCGTGACACCGGAGGTTCCTTCCGAGGGAATCAGAACTGTACGCACTGCGTACGTCACGAACGCTGTGCGTACATACTGTGCGGGTCATCACAGCGGAAAGTCAAATCACGGTTGGGTGTCGGAGATCGAGAACGGCCCCGGAGTCGAAACCCCGAGGCCGTTCTTTTTCGAGCTTGTGTCAGTAGGCGCCGTCGCTGGCGAGCACGGCTTTGACGGTCTTGCCGATGATCAGCACATCGCTCACCATCGACCAGTTCTCCACATACGACAGATCCAGCCGTACCGACTCGTCCCAGGACAGATCCGAGCGGCCCGAGACCTGCCACAGCCCGGTCACCCCTGGGCGCACCAGCAACCGGCGCTTGACCCGACCGTCATAGGCCTCCACCTCACGCCGCAACGGCGGACGCGGACCCACCACACTCATCTCCCCGCGAATGACATTGAGGAACTGCGGCAACTCGTCGATGCTGAACCGCCGCATCACCTTCCCGATAGGGGTGACCCGCGGGTCGTCCTTCATCTTGAACAACGGGCCGGCGCCCTCGTTCTGCGCCAGCAAGGTGTCGACCATCGTGTCGGCATTGGTCACCATCGACCGGAACTTGATCATCCCGAACGGCGTACCGTCGAGACCGATCCGCTCGGCCTTGTAGAAGACCGGACCCCGATCCTCCAACTTGATGAGCAGCGCGACCACCGCGAACACCGGCGCCAACGCCAGCAACGCCAGGCCCGCAAACGCCAGATCGAAGATCCGCTTCCCCGACCGCTTCGCCCCGTGATAGCTCGGCTTCTCGACATGGATCAGCGGCAGGCCGGCCACCGGACGCATCTCGATACGCGGACCGGCCACATCGACCACACCCGTCGCCACGACCAGGTCGGTGTCGAGCGGCTCGAGCTGCCAGACCAGATCGTGCAAACCGTCGCTGCCCAGGGTTTCGGTGGCGGTGACCACCACTGTGTCCGCCCCCGACAGCTCGAGCGCTTCGACGACGGAGTGCTCGTCGCCGTAGACGGTGATCTCCCGGCCGTCGACATCGATCACATCACCGGGCGCACCCGAATAGCGCGGCACGCAGACACCGACAACGCAATAGCCTTCCCCGTCCTGACGGGAGAAGGTGCGGGCCATGTGCCGCACCGCCCGGGCACCGCCCACAACGAGTACCGACGTCTGGAACTCACCCCGAGCACGCTTGCGCGCGATCACCTTCCGCCACACCCACCGCGACAACAGCAAACCGGCAAGACCCACCGGCAACGCGATAGCAAGAAAGCCACGCGCGATCTGCTGGTTGGTGATGAGCGCGATGATGGCGATGGCGCCGAACACGGCGAGCGTCGCCGAAATGACCCGCTGATACTCGTCGTAACCGGCACCGATCACGCGACGCGACCGCGTACGGAAGACGCTCAGCGCGCCCAGCCAGGCCACGATGAGGACGGCAGATACCACCGTGTAATCGAGCTGACCGCCACCTCCGGCGCGGAGTAGATCCTCGTAGCCGAAGCGGACGGTCTGCGCCAGGATCACGGAGAGGACCACGATGATCGCGTCCGTGAGGCACAGCCTCTTCACGTACACGTTCTGCCACTTCCACCGGTTGACACCGGTGCCGGGCGACGCGTCCGCGGGCGCACGGTCAGGTGCGCGCCGCGGAGCGTCGGACGGGTCGAGCCCTCGATCATCGACCGTCGTCATCCCGCAGTCCTCCCCATGAATGTGTCTCCTCCCCGAGACAAAACTATTTCCCGACGAATCCGGCCCCGGCGCTGGAACCGGACTCGAGCGAGCGTTACCCGAACTATCCCTGAGAAATAACTGAGCGTTACGTGTGAATCGAAGTCTTGTCGCAGATCAGCCGGGAAATCCAGACCCTGTTCGGTAGCCGGTCATGGGATCGTGTCGTGTGTTCGGTTGAATCCCTTGGTCTTCGAGTGCATCTACCTGGTCGTAGTCCGAACGATGGGAATACGGGACGTGATGATAATCACGTTTATGTAACGTTCTTTCCAACCCGGGACCCGATCGATTTCGCGAGATCAACGAGAGCCGGGCGCCGAATAGTGTTACTTCGAGTTTCCGAAACATCAAGCGCCCCCTGCCAGGTGGTGAGGACACCACGCGGCCCGCGCAACCCGACCGCCATGCCGATAGCCGGAGATGTGGCCGGGATAGGCTTCGGTATCGCTAGCGAGAGCCCCGAGGAGAACTGTTGAGCACCCTCCAGACCCTTGATCGCGGTCTACGCGCGCTGGACATCGTGTCGCAGCGACCAGGGGGAATCTCGATCGCGGAACTCTCGGCCGAACTGGAGGTCGCTCGGGCCATCGGCTATCGAATCGTCGCGACTCTCGAAGCACACTCGCTCGTAGCCCGAATGCACGACGGCCGGATCAGATTGGCAGTGGGAGCCGCACTACTCGGTTCGCGCTTCCGTCCCCGCTTGCGCGAGGTGACGCAACCGCTCCTGCGAGACCTGGCTCAGCAGACATCGGCCACTGCTTTCCTGTCGACCCTCGAGGGCGACGAGTGCGTAGTGATCGCGGTGGCCGAACCCGATTCGGGCATCCTCCGAGTGGGCTACCGAGTCGGCACCAGACATCCCGTGTCCAAGGGCGCGGCCGGTATCGCCATCCTTGCCGGTCGCCCCGCATCGGAGTCCGACACCGACGCGATCCGACGCGCACGCGAGGACGGCTTCAGCATCACCGCCGGCGAACTCGAACACGGCGCTGTCGGCGTGGCAGCCGGCGTGCGCTCTCCCGTCGACCATGAGGGCATGGGATTCGAGGCGAGCGTCGGCGTCGTCGCGATCGAAGGTCTCGATACCGACACTGCGGCAACCGCCGTTGTGGCGACCGCCGCACGGATCAACAGCCTGCTCGATACCTGACCAGTACAGCCGCGCTCGAGGACGCCCGCTGAGGGCGTCCTTTTCTTGCCCTCAGCACAGAGATCCAACCCCGGCATTGACGCCGAGTGTGACCACCGTTACCGTCTGAATGTGCGTTCAACGAACACATATGTTCGATAAAAGTAAATTCGCAGTTCGCAGATGGAGAGCATCATGACGAGTCAGTCGATCGGCACCGTCCTCGACACCCCGCAACCCGCCGCGGAGAGCCGCTGCCCCATCGACCACACCGCCTTCACCTCCCCTACCGGCTGCCCCGTCTCCCCGCGCGCCGCATCGTTCGATCCCTTCACCGGGCCGTACCAGGTGGACCCCGCCGCATCTCTGCGTTGGTCCCGGGACGAAGAACCGGTCTTCTACAGTCCCGAACTCGGCTACTGGGTCGTCACGCGCTACGAAGACGTCAAAGCCGTCTTCCGCGACAACGAACGGTTCTCCCCCTCCGTCGCCCTCGAAAAGATCACCCCGACCTCCGACGAAGCGAACGCTGTTCTGGCCCGATACGGCTATGCCATGAACCGCACCCTCGTCAACGAGGACGAACCGGCGCACATGCCGCGACGCCGCGCGCTGATGGAACCCTTCACCCCCGCCGCGCTCGCCCACCACGAACCGATGGTGCGCCGCTTGACCCGCGAATACGTCGATCGTTTCATCGATACCGGCCACGTCGACCTCGTCGACGAGATGCTGTGGGAGGTCCCGCTCACCGTCGCCCTGCACTTCCTCGGCGTGCCCGAGGAAGACATGGACACCCTGCGCGAGTACTCGATCGCGCACACCGTCAACACGTGGGGACGACCTGCTCCCGAGCAACAGGTCGCCGTCGCCGACGCGGTCGGCAAGTTCTGGCAGTTCGCCGGCACCGTCCTCGACAAGATGCGCAAGGATCCCGACGGGCACGGCTGGATGCCTTTCGGCATCCGCGTTCAGCAGGAACAACCGGATGTCGTCACCGACTCCTACCTGCACTCGATGATGATGGCCGGCATCGTCGCCGCGCACGAGACGACGGCCAACGCCTCCGCGAATGCCTTACGGCTACTGCTCGAGCACCGCGACGTATGGGAGGAGATCTGCGCCGACCCGAGCCTGATCCCCAACGCAGTCGAGGAATGCCTGCGTCACTCCGGATCGGTCGCCGCGTGGCGCCGCCTCGTCACTGCCGACACCACGATCAACGGGGTCGAGGTTCCGGCCGGGGCGAAGTTGCTGATCGTCAACTCGTCCGCCAATCACGACGAACGTCACTTCGATCAGGCCGATGACTTCGACATCCGGCGCGACAACGCCAGCGACCATCTCACCTTCGGTTACGGCAGCCATCAGTGCATGGGAAAGAACCTCGCACGCATGGAGATCCAGATCTTCCTCGAAGAGCTGACCCGGCGCCTGCCCCACATGGAACTGGTACCCGATCAGGAATTCACCTACCTGCCCAACACCTCCTTCCGCGGACCCGATCACGTGTGGGTTCGTTGGGATCCGGCGCGCAACCCCGAACGAGCCGATCCGGAACTGCTGTCCCGGCGACAGCCGGTGAAGATCGGCGAACCGTCGAAGAACACGATCGCACGCACGATGGCGGTGTCCGGGCTGGAGAGCATCGCCGACGACATCCTGCTGATCACCCTGCGCGACACCTCCGGGCGGCCGCTCCCGAAATGGTCCGCCGGGTCGCATATCGACGTCGACTGCGGTGCAGTGTCGCGGCAGTACTCACTGTGCGGTGATCCGCACGACCGCACCACTTTCCAGGTGGCCGTCCTCCACGATCGGGAGAGTCGGGGCGGGTCGCGCTGGATCCACACGGAACTTGCCGTCGGCGCCACGCTGCGTGTACGCGGTCCCCGCAACCACTTCAAACTCGACCCCGACGCGAAGCGGTACGTCTTCATCGCCGGCGGCATCGGCATCACCCCGGTGATCGCGATGGCCGACCAGGTCAAGGCCGCCGGCGGCGACTACGAGATCCACTACGCCGGACGCTCGCGTACCTCGATGGCGTTCCTCGACCGGCTCGCCCGCGACCACGGCGAGAGTGTCCGGGTCTATCCCGGCGACGAAGGCGTCCGAATGGATCTTCCTTCGCTCTTCGCCGACCCGGAAGACGGCACACAGGTGTACTCGTGCGGTCCCGAACGTCTGCTCTCCGCACTGAGCGAGGCCACCGCCCATTGGCCCGACGACACCCTGCACGTCGAGCACTTCTCCTCCACGCTCGAAGAACTCGACCCGTCCAAGGAACACGGCTTCGACGTAGTGCTGAAGGATTCCGGCATCACCGTCCCGGTCGCCGCCGATCAGACAGTGCTCCAGGCACTTCGAGCCGCCAACATCGACGCGCAGAGCGATTGCGAGGAAGGCATCTGCGGTGCGTGCGAGGTACCTGTCCTCGACGGCGAGGTCGACCATCGCGACCTGGTCCTCACCAAGGCCGAGCGCGCAGCCGGGAAAACCATGATGACCTGCTGCTCCCGCGCATGCGGCGACAAGCTGACCCTCCAGCTGTGACACACAGCAGCCCCCGAAACTGATCCGAAAGGCACGACATGACCACCATCGAGCAGTCGGGTACGCCGTCGGTTCCACCGGACTCCGGCACACCGACCACCAGAACCCCCTTCAAGCGGGTTCTGGCCGGCAGCATGGCCGGCGCCGTCCTCGAGTGGTACGACTTCGCGATCTACGGCATCCTTGCCGCGACCGTCCTCGGCCCTCTGTTCTTCCCCAGCGGCAACGCCGTAGCGTCCTTGCTGATGGCACTCGCCACACAAGGACTCGGGTTCGTCGCCCGGCCCCTCGGCGGCATCGTCTTCGGTCATCTCGGTGACAAGTTCGGGCGCAAACCCATCCTGGTGGCGACGTTCCTCATGCTCGGCGGTGCCACCGCTGCGATCGGCTTGCTGCCGACCTACGGCCAGATCGGTATCTGGGCCACCGTCGCCCTCGTGGTCCTGCGCATGATCCAGGGCTTTGCCCTCGGTGGCGAGTTCGGTGCCGCAGTCATCCTGGTCAGCGAATACGGCGAACCCAAGCGCCGTGGATTCTGGGCGGCGTGGCCGCAGTCCGGAGCGCCGGCCGGTACCGTCCTGGCCACCGTCACGGTCGGCATCCTTGCGGTCGTCTTCCCCGGGGACGCCTTCGACAACTGGGGCTGGCGCGTCGCCTTCCTCCTCGCCGTGCCCCTGCTGATCATCGGCTTCCTGATCCGACGGGGTGTCGAGGAATCTCCGGTCTACCAGGCCGCACAGGCGAAGGCCGAGTCCGCCGAGGACAAGGCCGTACGCAAGGAATCGTCCAGCATCATCGCGGCCCTGCGTAAGCCGCGCCCGCTGCTCCACGGCCTCGGCATGCGCCTCGGCGAGAACATCGCGTTCTACGTCTACACCATCTTCGTCATCGCCTACGCCACGACCTATTTCGACTACACGCGCGGTGCCATCGTCACCACCGTCGCCTTCGCGTCGGTCTGCCAGTTCCTCGGAATGATCGGCGGCGGATGGTGGTCCGACCGGGTGGGACGCAAGATCGCCATGCTCGTCCCGGCCGTCTCGCTCATCATCTGGGCGCCCATCTTCTTCTCCCTGGTGCACACCGAGAACATGACCGCGTTGGGTGTCGGTGTGTGCGTGGGCGCACTGCTGCACGGCATGCTCGCCGGCCCGGAAGCCGCATGGATCACGGAGCTGTTCCCCACCAAGTACCGCTTCGCCGGTTCGTCGCTGGTGTTCCAGGGCTCGTCGATCATCGCCGGAGCGCCTGCCCCGTTCATCGCGGTGTGGCTGGTCGACCGATTCAGTGCCACCGCAGTCATCGTCTACCTGGTGATCACCATGTCGATCACGGTGATCGCCGTGGCCACCAGTCGCGAAACCAAAGGTGTCGATCTCGACAAGCTCGAAGAACTCTACTGAGCACACCTTGATGTCGAGCCCCACCGACGCCGTCCCCGGCGCCGGTGGGGTTCGGCTTTTGCGAAACAACTTCGCGCGGTGAAACGGGGTTCGCCCGGCGTGTTGCAGGGGCGAACCTCGTTTCACCGCGTCAACCGGTGGGGGTCAGACGCCCTCGGGCGCGAGCACGATGTCGAACCGGGCCTTGGCCCAGGAGCTGTCCCCGAGGTCGCGTCCGTCCGGCGTCGGGGTGCCGGGCGCCTGCTGCGCGAACTCCTTGACGAGCGAGTCCTTCACGCCGAAGACGCTGTCGCCGATCTCGAGCTGCGGGTCGCCGTCGACGAAGATGTGGGTGACCAGGGTCCGCAGCTCGTCGGCGCTCACCATGAAGTGCAGGTGCGCGGCACGCACGGGTGAGCGACCGGTCGCGTCGAGCATCTTCCCCACCGGACCGTCGTGCGGGATGGGATACGGGACGGGTGTCAGTGCCCAGAATCGGTAGGCGCCCTGGTCGTCGGTGAACAGATGCGCGCGACCCGCGACACGCCCGTCGGTGTACTGCACGTCGTAGAAGCCGTCCTCGTCGCACTCCCACACCTCGATGCGAGCATTGGGCACGGGGTTGCCGTCGGTGTCGGTGACGGTGCCCTCGATCCAGCACGGCTGGCCCGACGCGCCGCCGGCCATGTCGCCGCCGAGCGGGATCTCGGGTGCGTCCTCGACGAAGAACGGGCCGAAGACGGTCGCGTCGGTCGCACCCTTGTACGCCTGGTTGTTCACAGCGATGGTCTGCATCGACGCACCGAGAACGTCGGAGAGCAGGACGAATTCCTGACGCTTGTCGTCGGTGATGTGCCCGACGGCGGTGAGGAACTCGATGGCCTTGTTCCACTCGGCTTCGGTCAGGCGCACGTCGCGGATGAAGGCGTGCAGGTGCGTCGTCAGCGATTGCATGATCTGCTTCAGCCGCGGGTCGGGGGTGTTCTCGAAGGACGCCAGCACCCGGCCGATCAGTTCTTCTTCGAGGGCCTGTTGGGCGGGGGTGGTGCGGGTACCGGGTTCGACGGTCATGGCCGCTGTCCTTTCTACGACGGGAAGTTGTCGCCGGCGTGCGCGCTGCGGAGCAGATCGCGCAGGTCGTCGGCGGAGACGGAGCGAGGGTTCGACGGGGGTACGACGGGCAGGACCAGCTCGACCGCTTCGTCGATATTCGACTCGTCGAAGCCGTAGTCCTTCAGCGCGCGCGGAGCATTCAGCTCGGCGCGCAACGCGTTCAGGCCGGCGACGGCGGTATCGGCACCGAAGGCCGCGGCCATCCGGCGTTCGGCATCGGGCGCTGCCGGCGCGTTGAACGCCAGCACGTAGGGCAGCACCGTGGCGTGGGTCTGGGCGTGTGGCAGGTCGTAGGCGCCGCCGAGGACGTGACAGATCTTGTGATGCAAGCCCGAACCGGCGGAGGCGAACGCCACCGCCGAGAGGTAGGCGCCATAGAGGGCCTGTTCGCGCCCCTCGAGATTCGACGGGTCGGCCTGGATCGCCGGCAGTCCTTCGGTGAGCGCCCGGATGCCTTCGGCGCCGAGTGCCCGGTTGATCGGGTCGGCGCGCGGCGCCCACATCGAGTCGACGCAGTGCGCGAGCGCGTTGAGACCCGACGCCACCGACAGTTCTGCCGGCAGCGACAGGGTGAGCTGTGCGTCGTAGACGACGCTGACGGGCAGCACCGCCGTGTCCACGCCGGTGGTCTTCCGCGAGGCCTCCGTCAGACCCCATACGTTTGTTGCCTCGGATCCGGCGTAGGTAGTGGGCACCGCGACGATCGGGATGCCGGACGTGAGTGCGACGGCCTTGGCGAGTCCGGTGGTGGAGCCGCCTCCGACGCTCACGATCAGGTCGATTGCATGTTCTGCGGCCGCCTTTCGTGCAGCCTCGGCGCGCTCGACCGGCACGTGCGCGGCGATACCGTCGTGGAAGACGGCGACGTCGATGTCGCGGCACACCTGCTGCGCCACAGTCTCTTCGGCGGGTGAGGCCACGACCATCACGCGGGTCGCGCCGAGGCGGGACACCTCTCCGGCAACGTTCTCGGCCGCTCGTCCCGCTCCGAACAACACGCGTTGGCCGAGGGTGACGTGGTGGAAATCCATAGCCATGGTCGATCTTCCTTTCACGCGGCCGGGGCGGTCACGTCGACGGTCAGGTGGAGGCCGGCGAGGATCGTGTCGAGCGAGGCCTGCAGCCCGGCAGTATCCGACGCGGTGGCGGCGACATAGAAGTCGGGTCGCAGAATCACGAACTCCGCTCCGATCTCGTCAAGCCATGCGCTGTACGTTCCGTCGACGTCCGTCACGTCGCACTCCGCTTCTCCGATACGCACGCAGCGACCGTCGAGATCGGCCCACCGCCGCGACTGTTCGACGGTCAGCAGGTCGGCCGGTGAATCTCCACGTCCCAGGATGATCCACCCGCGCCCGACCACGTCGTCGAACCGTCCGGACCGGCCGTTCGCCTTCACGATGCCCTGCACCGACAGTTCGCCTGCGTGCGCGGAGCCTTGCTGCCAGATGCCCGGTCCGAGGGAGGCGATGTCGGTGTCGACCGGGGCGCCGTCGGACGAGGCTGCCTCTGCGATCATGCGACGATCTCGCTCCGCCGCCTCCTCGGGGTCGGCGATGCAGATGACCTGCCCGAGACGCATCGAGAAGTCGATGTAGTGACGCACGTGCCCCTTGCGTTCGGTGCCGTACGAGTCGAGAACGGCGTCGTCCGCCCGGCCCGACAGCACCAGGTCGAGGCGCCACGCCAGGGCGACGGAGTCGCGCAGGCCCGCACACATACCCTCGCCCGCGAAGGGCGGCATGAGGTGTGCGGCGTCTCCCGCGATCAGCCCCCTTCCGCGACGCCATGTCTCGGCCCAGCGCGCCTGGAACCGGTAGACGGCAGAGCGTTCGAGCTCCGCATTGTCGGGGTTCACGCCCCACGGCTCGAGCAGTCGCCAAGCAGATTTCTCCGACGCGAGTTCGGTCGGGTCCTCGCCGGGCAGCACCATGTACTCCCAGCGGCGCCGGCCGGGGCCGCCGGGAACGATGGTCGTCGGTCGCACCGGGTCGCACAGCTGCCAGTGAGTGGGACCCAGGTCGGGCAGGTCGCCCTTCGGGATCATGTCGAGGATCAGCCAGTCGAAGAAGAAGCCGCGGTCGGTGAAGTCCAGCTCGAGGGCTTGGCGGACGAAGCTGTTGGCACCGTCGGCTCCCACGACGTACTGCGCGCGGATCTGTTCCTGCACGGACGCACTGGCGATGTCGGTCACCGTGCCGCTGACGGTGATGCCGTTCGCGTCCTGTTCGAGACCCACTGCGGTCCAGCCGCGCCGGATGGTCACCGTGGGCAGTTCGGCCGCGACCTCGCGCAGACGTTTCTCGAGCTCGGGCTGGGAGAACCAGTAGCGCGTGCGCCACCCGAGGCAGCGACGGACTTCCAATCCACCTCGAGCAGGGTCTCGCCGGCGGCGTTGCGCCAGTAGTAGAGATCGTCATGGAACTCGATGGCCGGATCGTCGTCCGAATCGATGCCGAGAACGGCAAGGATGCGGGCGATCTCGTGATCGAACGTCACGGCTCGCGGTTGCTCGTAGGGGGTGGGCCACTTGTCGACGACGGTGACGCGATGCCCTTGCCGGCCGAGAAGGACCGCCAGGAGGGTGCCGACCGGTCCGCAGCCGACGACGGCGACATCGGTGTCGAACTGTCGGACGTCGTCCGCGGGAAGAGTGTGGAGGTTCGTCATGGCGAGTGGCCTTTCGGGTGATCTACGTCATACCGACTGAGACCATGGTGACATAGTCCTCAATATTGAGCAATCCCTCAGTTTTGATTGCATGCTCATATCCCTGTTCGCCTGGCGTACGGTACGGACGTGCCCACCACTTCGAACGAAGCCGCAACGCCTGCCACGTCGCGCCACCAGCGCCGACGCGAGAAGACTCGCGCGCGCCTCATCGAGGCTGCGCGCACGTTGGTCGCCGAACGGGGCGTGGACGCGGTCGGACTGTCCGACATCACCGAAGCCGCCGACCTCGGCGTCGGCACGTTCTACAACTACTTCGCGTCCCGCGAAGAAATCGTCGAAGCCGTCGCCGAAGAATCCATCGAATCACTCGGCGCCCGTATGGATTCGATGACCGAGGACATGCCGGATACGGCGGAGAGGTTCGCGTCGTCGCTGCGGCATCTGGTGCGACACGCGATGAGCGACACACTGTGGGGATGGTTCGTCGTCCGACTCGGCATCGCCCACCCGAAACTCATCGCCATCCTCGGTCCCCGCGCCGCGCGCGACCTGCGCTACGGCGTCGACGCCGGCCGGTTCACCATCACGGATATCGACATCGCGACGGCCTGCGTGTTCGGCTCTCTGCTGTCGACGCTGCACCACGTGGTCTCGGCCGAGGCTCCCGAGAACATCGACGAGATCTACGCACGGGCGATGCTGTGCATGGTGGGGATGGATCCCGCGGAAGCGGAAGAAGTCGCCACGCGCCCGCTGCCGGAACTGCCCTGACGGGCGTCGTTCAGAGACGCTTCAGGAAGCTGAAGAAACCGGGGGTGTGCACCTCACGCAGACGCGTGAGCTTGCGGTAGGAGATCAGCCAGACACCGTCGACCTTGCGGTACTCCTCGTGATAATGCCCCCACCCGTGCAGCGACTCCTCGACGCCGTCGTTGTCCCACCACAGCTCGTCTTCCATCGCCCAGATGCCTCGCGCGGTGGTGGTGGATTCGAGGACGATCTCGGGGCAGTGGCCGTGGTGCGCCGAGGTGATCGACACCGGTCCGTCGAGGAAGTTGCTGATGGCGCGGGCGAGTGCCTCGCGTCCGACGACACGGCCGGGCTGTTCGCCGGTGCGGGGTTGTTTGTCGCTGGGGAGTCCGCCCCACGTCTCGCTCACGACGTCCTCGGTGTGCAGGGTGGGGTACAGCTCCCACTGCTTGGTGTCCATCACCCGCAGCCGGGCCGAGAAGACCTGCTCGATCTCGTGGATGGCGAGAAGCTGTTCGGCCGCAGACAGGTCGCTGGTCGGGCGGTCCGTGGTCTCGGTCATGGCGATCCTTCCGGAGCGGGCGGTCAGCTGCTTGTCTACCGATCGCCGGACGGAATCTCCTGCGACATCCCGTTGATCGGAACAACCGGCATCCTCGCGCGGTGAAACGGGTCCGGCGCGGCGTGTTGCAGGGGCGCGCCTCGTTTCATGGCGTCAACATGAGCGCGGGCCCACTCCGAGTTGCCCAGGATGTTCCGTTCAACGGAAACACCGGTGCGCGCTCACATCACAGCTGGGACTGTTCGACACGCCACACCTGCACAGCGCAAGTCGCTCCGTACCGCGGAGCACCCCTCCACGTAGTCCCGGCTCGTCAGCAGCCGATTCCCAGGAAGAGTCACCGTCATGGGCCAAGTATTGGACAGGATCATGCAGCACGCGGACGAGATCCGCAGTGAAGGCATCGTCGGCGACGAGCAGATGCGACTGTCGGACATCTCGGCGAAGCACCTGCGCGACTCCGGCATCATCCGCATGTTGCAGCCGAAGGAATTCGGCGGCGCGGAAGCCCACCCCCGCGAGTTCGCCGAGACCGTCATGTCCATCGGCGCTCTCGACGGTGCGACCGGCTGGGTGGCCGGCATCGTCGGTGTGCATCCGTGGGAGCTCACCTTCTTCGACACGAAGGCCCAGGAGGAGATCTGGGGCGACGACAACGACATGTGGATGGCGTCGCCGTACGCACCGATGGGTGTCGCTGTGCCGGTCGACGGGGGTTACATCCTCAACGGCCGCTGGTCGTTCTCGTCGGGTACCGACCACTGCGGTTGGGTGATGATCGGTGCTGCCGTCGGCGACAAGGACGGCAACCGCACCGGCCAGGTCCTGCACGTGCTGCTCCCCCGCTCGGACTACGAGATCGACGCGGACAGCTGGAACGTCATCGGCCTGCGCGGCACCGGATCGAAGGATCTGATCGTCAAGGACGCGTTCCTGCCCGAGTACCGCACGATCGATGCGGACATCGTGCTCAGCGGAAACGGCTGGCGACACGCGGGTCGCGACGAGACGCTGTACAAGTTCCCCTTCTCGTACATCTTCCCGCTGGGCATCACCTCGTCGCTGATCGGCATGACCGAGGGCGCGCTGGCCTGCTACATCGCCGCGCAGAAGGAGCGCGTTCAGGTCACCGGTGTCCCGATCAAGGAGGACCCGTACGTCCTGTTCGCGATCAGCGAGGCGGCCGCCGAGATCTCCGCGTCGCGGCTCGCGCTGCTCGAGACCGTCGACCGGTTCTGGGACAAGACCGACCGCGGTGAGGAGATCAGCTTCGAGGAGCGCGCCATCGGCCGACGCACCCAGATCTCGTCGGCGTGGCGTGCGGTGCGGGCGATGGACGAGATCTTCGCGCGCGCCGGTGGCGCGGCGATGCACCTGAAGACACCGATGCAGCGCTTCTGGCGCGACGCGCACGTCGGTCTGACCCACGCCATCCATGTGCCGGGCATGATCTACCACTCCGCAGCTCTCACTCAGCTCGGTGGCGACCCGCAGGGCCCCTACCGCGCAATGATCTGATTCCCTTCCACTTTCGAGGACGACGACATGACTGAACTGAGAGGTCTCGGCTACCTCCGCATCCAGACGCAGGATGTGCCGCGCTGGCGCGCCCTGCTGCTCGACGGGCTCGGCATGGCCGAGGGAACCGGGCCCGAGGCCGACGGCTTCTACGCCCGCATCGACGAGCGTCGCTCGCGCATCCAGGTGCTGCCCGGTGAGTCCGACAAGGCACTGGCCGTGGGCTGGGAGGTGCGTGACGAGTTCGCGCTCCAGCGCGTGCGTGAGGCCGTAGAGAAGTCGGGACGCACCGTCGAGGTGCTCTCGCACAAGGAAGCGACCTACATCGACGCCGAGGGTGCCATCGCGTTCGAAGATCCGGCCGGAACCCGCCTCGAGGTGTTCTTCGGGCCGGTGCTCGACCACAGCCCGGTCGTGACGCGGTTCGGTGGACACTGGGTGACCGGCGGCCTCGGCCTGGGCCACGTCGTGCTGCCGACGGCGAACTTCGCCGAGACGTACGAGTTCTACACGCAGGTGCTCGGTTTCCTGCCGCGCGGCTCGATCCGCCTCGACGAGGACGGTCTCGTGCGCGTCCGCTTCCTCGGCATCAACGAGCGGCACCACAGCCTCGCGCTGTGCCCGGCTCCGCCGAACGAGGAACCCGGCCTGGTGCACTTGATGACCGAGGTCGACACCCTCGACGCGGTCGGTCAGGCCCTCGATCGGGTGAACAAGCTCGACTTCTCGATCTCGTCGACACTCGGCCGGCACACCAACGACAAGATGATCTCGTTCTACGTTCGTGCACCCGGAGGCTGGGACCTCGAGTTCGGCACCGAGGGCATGCTCGTCGACGAGCGTCACTACACGTCCGAGGAGATCACGGCAGATGCGTACTGGGGCCACGACCAGTCGGGATCCGAGCCGTTGAAGGCGTTCCTGCCACCCACTGCCTGACACCCCACGGTCCGTCCGACGAAATGCGCCGCGACTTCCGGTCGCGGTGCATTTTCGTTGTTCCTGAAATTCGTTCTTCCGCGGAGCTCCGAGTGGCGCTACAGTCGTAGATACTCATTGATCGGTCGATCAATCAACGAACATGCCACGGAGAAGACCATGCCCGAAGTCCTCCCCACCCCCTCGTCCGTCATGGATCGCCTCGGCCTGCTGCTCGAACCGTTCCGCGACACGGACGGCCTCACCCTCACCGAGCTGTGCCGACGGACAGGCTTCCCCCGTTCGTCCGCTCATCGGATGCTTCTCCAACTCGTGCGGGTCGGGTGGATGCGTCGCAGCGGCACCACCTATCACCTCGGCCCGAAGATCGTCGAGCTCGGCGCCCTCGCGCAGGCACACGACCGCATCCACAGCGCCGCTCTCCGCTCGATGTACGCGCTGCACCGCGAGACCGGACTGGCCGTCCACCTGACCGTCCTCGACAACGATCAGGTCGTCTACCTGGAGAAAGTGAGTGGCGCGCAGGTCACCGACAGCACGTGGGCGGGCCAGCGGCGCCCTGCCGAGGACACTGTCGCCGGCCTGGCACTGCTGGCCCGACGCGACGGATCCCACCCCGCCCTGACGGGCAGCAACGGGCACTCGATCGTCGGCGGTGTCGTACACGGGGGCGAGTGCTTCCGGCACGCCGTCGCCGCCTTCGCTGCGGGCGACGGCGAGATCGCCGCGCTGTCGCTGGCCGGCCCGGTCGAGGCGAGCAGGGAGGACGCGGTCCGGCGGTTGCGTCGGGCAGCCGACCATCTGGAGACGACTTTGACCGCGTGACGCCACACCCCGTCAACCGATCTGCTGATCAATCGATCAGTCGATGATCTCGATGCATTGCGAGGATCCTATGACACTCGACGACGAGTTCTCCAACGCCTTCATCGCCCGCGTGGCCGGACTGCTGGACGAGTTCCACACCGGCAATCGGCTCACCCTCTCCGAGCTCTCGACTCGCACGGGTCTGCCACGCTCGTCCACCCATCGCTTGCTCACCCAGCTCATCGAGCACGGCTGGGTGAGCAAGCGCGGTAAGACCTACGCTCTCGGACGCACACCCCTCGAATGGGGCGCGTTGGCGCGGAACCACGACCGCCTGCACCGAGCAGCCCATCCCGTCCTGCACGACCTGCATTCGGCGACGGGTCTCGTCGTGCATCTGGCCGTCCTCGACGGGGGCGACGTGCGCTACGTCGACAAGATCGGACGTGGACCCCTCGTGCTCCCTTCGCGCATCGGCGGACGGCAGCCGGCACATCGCACCGCACTCGGAAAAGCCCTTCTGGCCCACACCCGACTACACGCCTCTCCTCCTGCAACAGGATGCACGCACCCCGCTGCTCCGAGGGCCGAGAATCTGCTGCCCCGCAACGAGATCGCACGCATTCGCGAACGGCACGTCGCACACGAGCGCGAGGAATCGGCACCGGGTGTCGCGTGCGTGGCGGCGCCGATCGGAAACGGGCAGATATGCGTGGGAGCACTGTCCGTGACAGGTCACGTCGACACCGTCGACACCGTCGGCCTGGCCACCCCGGTCCGGCTCGCGGCGCGGGCGGTGTGGCGTGCCCTGTCCCCGAGCGATTCTCGGCCACACCTCACCCGATCGGTGGGTCAGCGCACCAGCGCCTGACCTCCGTCCACCGGAAGCGAGTGGCCCGTGATGTAGCGGGCGGCCTCGCTGCACAGGAAGACGACAGCGGGCCCGATATCGGTTTCGGGATCGCCGAGCCGGCCGAGCGGGATCGAACTCGCGTACGCGGCCGCTTCGTCCGGTTCGCGTTCCGCCCACTCCTGCATGGCCACCGAATCGGCGAGCGGCAGAATCGAATTGACACGGATCCCGTCCGCCGCCCACTCACAGGCGGCGGTGCGGGTGAGAACCCGGATCGCTTCCTTCGCAGCGGCGTATCCGCCCGTCCCCGAGGGGTTCCACCGGATACCGGCCGCCGATCCGAGATTGACGATCGAACCACCGCCACGCAGGTACGGATGGCAGGCCCGCATCATCCGCCAGGTCGCGGTGGGCCCGGATTCCATACCTCCGCGGTACACGTCCTCGTCGAGTTCGAGGAGCGTTCCCGGCGCCGGCGACTGCGCGTTGTTCACCAGGATGGACAGTCCGCCGAACTCCTGCACCACGGCGGCGACCGTCTCCTCGACCGCCGCACCATCGGTCACGTCGCACACATACGGCACCGCGCGACCACCACGGTCGGTGATCTCCACGGCGGTCGCACCGATCGTCTCCGCGGTGCGACCCACGACAGCAACAGCGGCGCCGGCGGCGGCGAGCGCGAGTGCAATCCCCCTCCCGATGCCCTGGCCTGCGCCGGTCACGAGAGCTGTGGCGCCTGCCAGCGGCGTAGCGGGAACGATCGGGTCCATCCGGGACACGGCCATGCATACTCCTGAAGACGTGAAGAACATGAACCCATTGATCGGTTGATCAATGGGTGTGGCAGAATGCGGTCCGAAGCAGGCCTGTACGGGCCTTACGAGAGGACGACGGTGGACCCGCAGGAGCGAAAGCGGCAGATACTCGACCGGTCGGCGGAGATCTTCGCCCGCAAGGGGGTCACCGCCACCACCATCCGCGAGATCGCGGACGCGGTCGGTGTCTATTCCGGAGCGCTCTACCACTACTTCCCGTCGAAGGAAGCGATCGTCACCGAGCTCATCCGAGAGTACATCACCGACCTCAACGAACGATGCCGCGAGGTGCTGGCGCGGTCGCTACCGCCCGTCGAGCGACTCGTGGCATTCACACAGATCGCACTGGAGACCTCCGAGGACTACCACGGAGCAACCTCCATCTGGCGACGCGAAGGCGAGTACATGCGTGAGCGCGTCGTCGAGGCCGACATGGTCTCCTCGGCCGACGCCATGCAGGTCGCGTGGCGCGAAGCCATCCGCGACGGCATCGCCGAAGGCGTCTTCCGTACCGACATCGATCCCGAGACGTTCCGGGAACTGATCTACGACGCGGTCTGGCACGCCTCCCGCTGGTACCGGCCCGGTCCGGACCGTACTCTCGCCGCCCTCGCGCGCACCATCGTGTCGGTGTTCGTCGACGGTTTCCGTCGCCGCGAAGCGTGATCCGCCCCGCCGCGTACGGCGGGACGGATCATCGGATCACTCCGCCGAACCGGTGAGGTTCTCCTCGACCTCCTTGTGCCACGACTCGAGCGCACGGGAGGTGTCCACCTCGAACTCGAAACGCTGCGTCATGTCCGGCGTGACGTCCTCGAGGTCGACGTAGAACTGGTTGTACCAGCGACGCAGCTGGTAGACCGGGCCGTCCTCCTCGGTGAGGAGCGGATTCTCGATGCGGGACTTGTGCTTCCAGATCTCGATGTCCTGGGCGAACTGCTCCTCGAGACCGTCGGTGAACATCTTCGCCATCTCGGCGGCCTGCTCCTCGGACATGCCCTCGATCTTCTTGACGATCGTGCCGAACTGCAGCACGAACGAGTTGTTCGTGACCGGGTAGTGGCAGTTGATCAGCTTCGACTCGATGGTCGTGCCCTCGGAGACCGTGTAGATCGTATCGAGCATGAAGGACGGACCGTAGTAGAAGGCGTCCGAGATCGTCTGCGCCTCCGGCAGATCCATCTGCACACCGGTCTTGATGTCGTCGCGCCCGTAGGAGCGCATGTGCTGGCCGGCGATGTGCCCGTCGAAGACGTTCTTGAAGTACTCGGGCATCTGGAAGTGCACGTAGAAGAAGTGCGCCATATCGACGACGTTGTCGACGATCTCGCGGCAGTGCGATCCCTCGACGTGGATGGT
Organism: Rhodococcus sp. 852002-51564_SCH6189132-a; assembly: GCF_001665495.1. NCBI lineage: Bacteria > Bacillati > Actinomycetota > Actinomycetes > Mycobacteriales > Nocardiaceae > Rhodococcus > Rhodococcus sp. 852002-51564_SCH6189132-a. Next base: position 71,559 of record NZ_LZMJ01000022.1, on the reverse strand, counting down.
CGTCCACGTCCAGTCGCTCCACTGCCCGTCCTCGTAGCCCTCGATCTCGGGGATCGCGAGCTCGGGAGTGGGCTCACTACCCTGCGGGCAGTGCCAGACGAACAGAACGCCGTTGCGCTCCATCGTCGTCCACGCCTTGGTGCGACCGAGCTTCGGCGTGCGACGCGCGTACGGCACGGCCTCACAACGGCCCTGTCCGTTCCAACGCCAGTCGTGGAACGGACAGGCGATGGTGTCGCCCTTGATCTCGCCGCGCGCGAGGTTCCCACCCATGTGCCGGCAGAAGGCGTCGAGCACGTGCAGCTTTCCGGCCGTATCGGCGAAGACCACCAGATCGGTGCCGAACACCTTGACCTGGTGCGGCTTTCCGTCACGGAAATCCTTGGCGAGGCCGATGCAGTGCCATCCGCGCGCGAAGCGGGTGGGGTTGGTACCTGGATCGATGTTGCGGATCTCGATCCGCTCCTGGGGGGCGGTCATGTTTTCTCCTGCGCTGACGAGGGGTGATGGGGCTGACGAGAGTCGAAGGCGAGCGACGATCACCGGGCTGGGGCGACCGTCTCCGTGGAAGCGAGAGGAGCGATCGTAGGATCGATCCGGTTCCCGGTCCGGATCACACCGTCGGCCACCGCCTCGTCCACGGTGCGATCGAGCGCTTCGCACCGCATCACGTAGGCACCCGGACCAGCGGTGGCGATCTCTCGGCACGACTCCCGGGCCTCGTCGGACCATTGGATGCTGGTATGAGCTGGGCTGTACTTCGCGACGAGCACACGAGCGCCGCAGGTATGACAGGCGAGCGACTGCATTGTTGCCGGTTCCCTTCCTCGGATGAGCCGAGACTAGGAACCGCGATGTGTGCGGCGACACAGCTTTTCAGCCCAGCGGGACAAACGGAGTTCTAGCGAACGCCCGGCGACTTCTCGTCGCGCGGTGAAACGGGGTTCACGCGGCGTGTTGCAGGGGCGAACCCCGTTTCAGCGCGTCAGCTGGGGAGTAGCCGTGGGATGCGGACACGGAAGGTCGAGCCGACTCCCTGTTCCGACTCCACCTCCACCTTCCCGCCGTGCGCCGCGACCAGCGCAGCGACGATCGACAGGCCCAGACCACTCCCACCCGACGCGCGGGTGCGGGAGGCGTCGGCGCGGTAGAAGCGTTCGAAGACGCGCTCGCGGTCGTCGGGATCGAGACCGGGGCCGGTGTCGGCGACTTCCAGGATCGCATCGGAGTCCGAGGTACCCACCCGCACTGTGACATCGGCGTCTGGTGGGGTGTGGGTCAGGGCGTTTGTGACGAGATTGCTCAACACCTGACGCAGACGGGCGTCGTCGCCGAGAACCTCGGGAGTGCCTGGGCCGTCGATGATGTCGAGGGTAATGGTCCGTTCGGGTGCGACGGCGCGCGCGTTGTGCACCGCGTCGGCGGCGACCGCGAGCAGATCCACCGGGGAACGGTCGAGCGGACGTTGTTCGTCGAGTCGCGCAAGCATCAGCAGGTCTTCGACGAGCAGGCCCATACGCCGCGCTTCGCGTTCGATGCGGTCCATGAGCATGACGGTGTCGGCACTCGCGCCCTGCCGGTACAACTCGGCGAAACCGCGGATGGTGGTGAGCGGAGTTCGGAGTTCGTGGCTGGCATCGGCGACGAAGCGACGCATCTTCTCCTCCGAGCGTCGCGCCGACTCCTCGGATGCTGCGGTTGCTGCGAAGGCTGATTCGATCCTGCCGAGCATGGCGTTGAAGGTCACCGACAACCGCCCGATCTCGGTTCGGGGATCGCCCTCGGGCACCCGCTCGCTGAGGTCGCCTTCAGCGATCGCGGCGGCGGTGCGCTCGACCTCGTCGAGGGGACGCAGGCTCATCCGCACGACGACACCGCCGCCCACCGCCAGTGCGACCAGCACGACCGCACCGATCACCGTCTGCAGCAGGACGAGGCTGTCCACCGTCTCGTCGGCCTCGGCCAGGCTCATCCCGACCGTGGTCACGACACCCGACGTGTTCTCGGTGCTCATCACCCGCCAGTGCGGACCGTCGTCGCCCACGGATCCGACGGTGACGGGCCTGCCCGTCGGATCCTCAGGCACATCCGGTGCGGTCGACTCGTCGTTGACGACGAACAGCACTTGTCCGTCGGCGTCGACGACCTGCACGTAGAAGGGGCTCGGTGGTCGCCGGGAGGTGGGGGCGTCCAGCGGTGGCGTCGGTGGCGGCTTGTCGGGTCGCGCCCAGGTCCGTGCGGCCTCCTCGAGGTCCCGGTCGACGCGCGACAGCAGAGAGTTCTGCAGAGCCGAGGTGACGGCAACACCCGACGCGAGCAGACCGATGCCGGCCAGGAGCACCAGGGCGGCCACCAGCGTCCAACGGAGTGGCAGCGCCCGCAGCCGGTTCATGTGCGGGGTTCCCGCATCACGTAGCCCACCCCGCGAACGGTGTGGATGAGGGGGACGTCGCCGATGTCCACCTTGCGTCGCAGATACGACACGTACGACTCGACAACCCCGACCTCACCGCCGAAGTCGTAGTTCCACACGTGCTCGAGGATGCGGGGTTTGCTCAGCACCGTCCCGGCGTTGAGCATGAAGTACCGCAGCAGCGTGAACTCGGTCGGCGACAGCGACACGAGCTTGCCGGCCTTGAACACCTCGTGGGTGTCCTCGTCGAGTTCGAGGTCGGCGAAGGTGATGCGGGAGCTGCGTTCGGTCTCGGACACCTTGCCGGCGCGGCGCAGGATCGTGCGCAGCCGGGCGATGACCTCTTCGAGGCTGAACGGTTTGGTGACGTAGTCGTCGGCGCCGAGCGTCAGGCCCGCGACCTTGTCCTCCACCGCGTCTTTCGCGGTCAGGAACAGCACGGGCGCGTCGATGCCGTCGGCGCGCAGGCGGCGCAGCAGGCCCATGCCGTCCATCCCGGGCATCATCACGTCGAGGATCACTGCGTCGGGCCGGAAGCGTCGCGCCTTGTCCAGTCCTTCGGCGCCGTTGCTCGCGGTCTCCACCTCGAAGCCCTGGAACTTCAGGCTCACGGACAGCAGTTCGACGATGCTCGGCTCGTCGTCGACGACGAGCACGCGCGCTTCGGGAATCCGGTCGGTCACGACTTCGATTGTCGCGGGTAGGGCTGGCACCGCGCTCGAGATTTCCTGGCAGGTTCCTGTGAGCTTTCCGATTGTCAGGAAGTTGCCAGGAGAACTCCACGGAACCTCGAGATCACGAGTGTGTGCTGTGGGGGTGAACAACGGCTATCAGCAGACCGCGAGCAGACTGCACGCGTTCAACCGGTACGAGATCAAGTATTTCGTCGACGAGATGAAGGTGCCCGAACTACGGCGCGAGCTCGCCGCCCGGATGGACACCGATCCGTACTCCCCACACGGGGGCTATCCGGTGACGTCGCTGTACTACGACACCCCGGATCTGCGGTTCTACTGGGAGAAGATCGAAGGCTTGAAGTTCCGCCGCAAGGTACGCATGCGGCTGTACGGCGACCCGGCCGCATGCACCGACGACTCTCCCGTGCAGGTCGAGATCAAGCAGCGCGTCAACCGGGTGACGCAGAAGCGTCGCACTGCCCTCCCGTACGGCGTCGCCCTGCGATGGCTGAACGGACGCGAGGACATCGAGTGCGACGACTCGCAGCGGCCGTTCGTCGACGAGGTCTCCGGTCTCGTGGGGAATCTGGATCTGCGACCGATCGTGACCACCGGCTATCTGCGCGAGGCGTTCGTCGGACGCGACGCCGACCTCGGCCTGCGCGTGACGATCGACCACAAGGTGCACGGCCGCGACCGCGACTTCCACTTCGCGTCCGGCGCAGAGAACCGCTTCATCATCCCGCCGAAGCTGGCCGTCGTAGAGCTCAAGGCCAACGAGCGGGTGCCCTACTGGGCGACCGATTTGACGGCCCGGCTGGACATGTCGGTGATCCGGGTGTCGAAGTACTGCCAGTCGGTCGAGGCGTTCGGGCTCGCACCCCGGTCCCGTTTCGGTGCACCGGAACTGGTGTCGCCGGACGGCTCCGACGCGCGGGTACCCACCGATCTTCTGTCCACCGAACCGATTCCGGCTCGCTGACCTTCCCTTCTCCGAAACAAGGACGGATATGAACTTCGATTTCCAAGATCTCAGTGGCACGTTCACGACCTTCGACATCGTGGTGTCGCTGGCGTTGTCGTTCGTGCTGTCGAGCGTCATTGCGTGGGTCTACCGCTACACGCACAAGAACGTCTCCTACAGCCAGTCCTACGTGCAGACGCTGGTGCTGGTCGGCATGGTCATCGCGCTCATCATGCTGGTGGTCGGATCGAACATCGCCCGGGCGTTCGCTCTCGTCGGCGCGCTCTCGGTGGTGCGATTCCGCAACGCCATCAAAGAAACTCGCGATGTCGGGTTCATCTTCCTGGTGATGGCCATCGGCATGACCACCGGTACCCGCTTCTACGTGCTCGCCATCGCGGCGACCGTCGCGATCTGCCTCGTACTGCTGATCATGAACAAGTTCAACTGGTTCACGCTCGATGTGCAGCGTCAGGTGGTCAAGGTGCAGGTGCCGCCGGAGCCGGCCTACACCAGCACCGTCGAGGACATTCTCATCAAGCACTGCAGTGAATACGAGTTGGTGTCCACCGAATCCGTCCGCGCCGGCGCTCTGGTGGAGCTGTACTACACGGCGCAGCTGAAGAAGGGCACGAGCTCGAACGACCTGATCGCGGCACTGAGCGCCGTCAATGCCGGCCAGCGGGTGAGCGTCCTGGCCGGATACGACCAGACCGACCTGTGATGACTGCACCCACCCCGCGGCGCCGTCTGCGGCACCGGATACCGACCTCGCTGCGGCGGCACTGGAAACTGCCGGTGGCGTTCATCGCGTTCGTCGCGATCGTGGCCACGGCCTTCGGAGCGACACGCGTGCGGCCCTACATCACAGGCGACCCGACGATCATCTCCTCGGAGATCACCGAGAACGTCGCCGGCACAGTCGATCTGTTCGACACCTCCGTCACACACGAGTTGTCGCTCGAGGTCGGCGACGTCGAGTACGACGACATGATCTCCGCATACGAGAAGGACGGCGACAAGGAGTGGGTGGTCGCCGATGTGGTCATCGACGGCACCCGCATCGACGACGTGGGTGTGCGCCTGAAGGGCAACTCGACGCTGCGCGGCCTGCAGGGCGAGGGTTTCGATCAGGCGCAAGGCCCGCCCGGGATGGAGGGCACGGTTCAGGTGGATCCGGAGGATCCGACCTCGTTGCCCTTGCTGATCCGTTTCGACGAGTACGTCGACGGTCGCGCGTATCAGGGCATGACAGAACTGTCGGTGCGGCCCGGCTCGCCGGTGATCAACGAGGCGATGGCGTTGTCGCTCACCGCCGAGACCGATCAACCGACCCAGCGGTACGCGTACACGGTGTACTCGGTCAACGACAGCGCCACCGCGACACGACTGGTGCTCGAGCATCCCGATGATCAGTACGCCAACTCGCTGTTCGACTCCCCCGGCTATCTCTACAAGGCCGATGCGTCGTCGCGGTTCGAGTACGTCGGCGACGACCAGTCGGACTACGCCGACCAGTTCGAGGAGATCAATGCCGCCGACTCCGGGACGCTGCAACCCATCATCAGCTTCCTGAAGTGGATGGACTCGGCCGACGACGCAGAGTTCGACGCGCACCTCGCCGACTGGGTCGACGTCGAGTCCTTCGCCCGGTACGTCGCCACACAGAACCTGCTCGTCAACTTCGACGACATGGCCGGACCCGGTCAGAACTACTACCTCTGGTACGACCTCGACACGAAGAAGCTCTCGGTGGTCTCGTGGGATCTGAACATGGCCATGCAGGGTGATACTTCCGCCGGCCCGGACGACTCCATCTCCATGATGGGCGGCATGGGACCGGGCGGTCGCCCGCAGGGCATGGCGGGCGCCGCGCCACCGGAGGGGACGCCTCAGGCCATGCCACCTGGAATGCCTGGAGGTGAGAGTCGCGGACCAGGCGGCGGCAATACCTTGAAGACCCGTTTCCTCGACTCCGACGCCTTCACGGAGATCTACCACCGGGTGTATCAGGAGCTGTCCGAACAGATCTACGGCAACGGTCTGGCACTCGAGGTGCTCGACGCGGTGGCGGCGTCGGTGCCGACCTCCGACGGCCTCACTGCCGAGGCGCTGCAGGAGAGCGTCGACTCGATGCGCTCCTGGATCGGGGAACGTACGCAGGCACAAGTTCAGTGGATTCAGCCCCGCTGAGCGAGGTCGGATCCACCGAAGTTACGGATACTGTCGGGCCCATGACTTCCGAAGAAATCCTGCTCGTCGAGCAGCGCGATTCCGTCCGCATTCTCACCTTCAACCGTCCGGAGGCGCGGAATGCGCTGAGCTCGGCGCTCATCGATGCCCTGCGCACCGAGATCGCTGCAGCGGAGGCGGACGACGAGACGAACGTCGTGGTCCTTACCGGCACCGACCCGGCCTTCTGCGCCGGACTCGACCTGCAGGAACTCGGGGAAGGTGGAGGCAACCTGTCGCTGGTGTCCGGCGCCGACCTCCCCGTCGGTCATCCGTGGAAGCCCATCTCCAAGCCGATCATCGGCGCGGTGAACGGCGCCGCCATCACCGGTGGTCTCGAAATGGCACTCGCGTGCGACTTCCTCATCGCGTCCGAGCGCGCCCGCTTCGCCGACACCCACGCGCGAGTCGGCGTCCTGCCGGGTTGGGGACTCACCCAGCGCCTGCCCGCGGCGGTGGGTCCGGGCTTCGCGCGTCGCATGAGCCTGTCCGGCAACTTCGTGGGTGCCGAGGAGGCGCTGCGTGCGGGTCTGGTGACGCAGGTCGTCGCGCATGACGAACTGCTCGGCACGGCCGTGGAGGTCGCGCGGACGATCGCCGGCAACGACCAATCCGGTATGCGGGCGTTGCTCGCGTCGTACCGCCGGGCCGAGGAGCATGTCGTCGAACCGGCCCTACGGGTGGAGCAGCAGACCTCGGAAGAGTGGATGCGGGAGTTCTCGCCGTCGCGGGTCGCCGAGCGACGGGCTGCGGTGATCGAACGCGGAAAGTCCCAGAACGCCGTGAATCCCAAGTCCTGAAACGCCCATGATCAAAGGGCATTTCGGTCTAATCAGACATTTTTATCACAGAAATATAACAACTAGTGACGGCAGGTAACAGGCTTTGAGGCCTTCGCGAAGTATGGGACGGAAGTGAATCGATCTTGCGGATCCATTCACTTCCCGCGCCCGTTCGCGGGCGTGCCCATCCACAACGACATGGAGGTATTCCTATGCTGCTCGGATCTCTCGCACTGACCCTCGGTGGACTGCTCGCCGCCCTCGGCATCATTCTCTGACAGCCGGACCGATCGACTCCGCGCCCGCACCACCCCCTGCGTGCGGGCGCGGTTCGGTCCATTCGGACGGATCCACTTCCGGAGTCCGGAAAACTGTGTCCTCGTCACACTTTTCGGACATCTTCTTCTCGAGTTCGTCCTTCTCGCGCTGCGCCATCTCGGGGTCGACGTCCTCACCCGGGACGGGTCCGGGATCTGTAGCCGGCGCGCCCTGACCGGGATCGGCCGCGTCGATCTCGTTGGAGCCGGTGTGCTTGATCGGGAGAAACGGTTCCATGCTTGCCATGAATACGAATTCCCGACACCGATGCGCGCAAACAACTACTCCGGCAACGGAACGTTCTGCAGTCGCAGCTGACCGCGAGCGAGGACCTTGCCGGTCGTGGTGTCGGTGATGATCACCAGCCACAGTTGCTGAGTCCTCCCCTGCTGCAACGGTTCTGCCGTGACCGACGCGCGGCATCCCGTCGTCGAACGCAGGAAGTGGCTTCCTCGACGACGAAGCCGCTCGCCTCGACGAATCGGCTCGGCGACTTCTGCCCGTAGTCCTCGATCGTCGGACGAGCCTCGGTAGTTCCGGTCATCGCCCTGCTCCAGTGGGGGGACAAATACTGTGCAGATCCCGACGGCCCGTCACTGCTCATCGAACACCGCGACTGTGGCGCTTCGGTCGAAGCGGTCGTGCAATGCGCCCACGGCCACGGTCCGCCGCGGCCGAGCGAGTCGCAGACCCGGCCGGGTCCGACCGCGCGAAAACTCCCCGAGGGCACGAAAACATAACGAAGTGAATTTTCGGTCCGCGGCAGTGTTTCGCACCGAGGCGGCGGGTACTCCTCGGTCAGCGTCCCGGTGCGGACGCAGTCCGGATAACCGAACGACAGGAGGAACACATATGCACTTCGGATCTCTTGCGCTCCTCGGCGGACTGCCTGCGAAACCGGGCATCGCCCACTGAGCCAGCGCACACCGCGTCCGCATCCGTCATGGGTGCGGACGCGGTCGTATGTGCGATGAATTTCTCGGGCGGCGCGGGTCGGTATGGTCACCGACCCCAGAAGGAGCCGACATGCCCGAATTCGTCACCCACTCGATCGACGTCCCTGGCGCGACTCTCGTCTACGACGTCCGCACCGTCCCCGGCGACGCCACCTCGCTGCTGCTCGCCGGATCCCCGATGGACGCGAGCGGCTTCACGAGCCTCGCCTCCTTCTTCGACGACCGGACGGTGATCACCTACGACCCGCGCGGCACGGGTCGTGGCACGCGCACCGACACGTCGATGCAGTCCACTCCTGCTCTGCACGCCGACGACCTGCACCGGATCCTCGTCGAACTCGATCTCGGTCCCGTCGACGTCTTCGCCAGCAGCGGCGGCGCGGTCAACGCGCTCGAACTCGTCTCGCGCCATCCCGAGCAGGTGCGCACGCTGGTCGCGCACGAACCGCCGATCATGGAACTGTTGCCCGATCGCATCGGGGCCGAAGCGGTGCGCGACGACATCCGCGACACCTATCAGCGCAGCGGCCTCGGACCGGCCATGGCGAAGTTCATCGCCCTGGTCGGCTACGGAGGTGAACTGACCTCCGACTATCTCGACCGGCCCGCTCCGAGCCCGTCCGACTTCGGACTGCCCAGCGAGGACGACGGGACCCGCGACGACGTGCTGCTGGGTCAGAACTGGATGTCGTGCACGGGCTACCACCCCGATCTCGACGCTCTCGCGAACGCGTCCACGCGCATCGTCGTCGCAGGTGGTCGCGAGTCGGTACGCCAGCTGTGCGGCCGCGCCTCGGCAGCGCTCGCCGACCGGCTCGGCACAACTCCGACGCTGTTCCCCGGCGATCACGGTGGCTTCATGGGTGCCTCAGAGGGTATGCCCGGCGATCCTGAAGCTTTCGCCGCCGTGCTCCGCGACGTGCTCCAACCGAGCCGCGTGTAATCCGTCCGATCGTCGAGTTCATGGGCTACACCCAGCCCTGGTATTCGGTGCGCGACCTAGACGAACCCGTGGTCGGAGCGATGGTGCCGCGCGCCGTGGCCGCGTCTTCGTCTACATCCCAGCACTTCGAGCAGACGCGGCGTGGTCCGCTCGCCGGGTTCGACGACCGCGACCCATCCCAGTGAGCCGTAGAGCGGATGAGGGATGAAGACGTCGGCCTCGGCGAAGTCGATCGTCGAGGGGTCGACGGACCGGGGTGGGTAGCCGAGCAACTCGGTGAACAGCTGCGTCCCCGCATGCACGTTCATGCGCCATCGGCCCGGCTCGTCGAGGCGTGAATCCCCATCGTTCGGATAGTTCTTCGTCACGATCGTCGCGTAGGGCTGCCGCTTGTGCGGGATCTCGCCGTCCGGGGCGTAGTAGAAGAAATGGTCGCCCCACGAAATCTCGGGGAGCCCACTCCCATCCTGTGGTGCGAGCTCGAGGACACCGCTGAAGCTTCTGATCTGCGCGAGGATCTGTTCCATGGTCATACTTCGAGTGTCACCTTGAAGTGCTCATGGAGGGTTCGAGCAGTGGAGCACACGATGACGACGGGGCGCCTGGCCGCAGCCACCGGATACTCCGTGCAGCAGGTGCGCGATCTCGAACGCCTCGGAGTGATTCCTTCCGCCGTACGAATGCCCAACAGCTATCGCAGATTCGGTCCCGAACACGTCACGGCCCTGCGCGCGTACCGCGCACTGGCTGTCGCGGTGGGTCCCGTCGAGGCGCGCAGGGTCATGCACGATGTGCAGGTCCTCCCCTACGACGAGGCACTCGCCCGTGTCGTCGAACTCCACAGTGGGCTCGCGCGGGCACGCGCCGAGAGTCTCACCGCGCTCCGCGCACTCGACACCATCGTCGACGAGGCCGCCCACGACGCGCCTCCACTACCCGGCGACGCCATGAGCATCACCGAGCTGGCGAACGCCATCGGAGTGCGATCGTCCACCCTGAGGTTCTGGGAGAAGGAGGGATTGGTCGCGCCCGAACGGATCGACCGTAACGCTGCGCGGAGCTACTCCCCCGCCGCGGCGCGGGACGCGCGGATCGTTGCCGCACTACGCGCGGTTGGCTACCGCATCCCGGCGGTCCGGGCGGTGATGGCAGCGATCGGAACCGACAATGACACCGATACTGCAAGGGACGCACTCCACGAGCGCCTGCACACCATCGCAGTGCAGTCCGAAATGTTGCTGCGAGCCGGTGCAGACATCGCGAACCTGATCGAGAACCGGACTCCGCGCTCGTCTAACTCGAATCCGAAGAGTGCAACCGCCACGGCACACTCGTCACCATCACCCCGGGCTGGAACAGCAGACGACTCTTGAGTCGCAGCGCGCTCTGATTGTGGAGCAGATTCTCCCACCAGTGCCCCACGACGTATTCGGGGATGAAGACGGTGACCACGTCGCGCGGCGAGTTGCCGCGCACCCGCCTGACGTAGTCGAGTACCGGTCGCGTGATCTCCCGGTACGGCGACTCCAGCACCTTCAACGGAATCGTGATGTCGCTGGCTTCCCATTCGCGCACGAGAGCGCGGGTGTCCTCCTCGTCGACGTCGACGGTGATCGCTTCGAGGGTGTCGGGGTGGGCGGCCGAGGCGTACGCGAGCGCGCGACGTGTCGGGTGGTGCAGCTTGGCCACGAGCACGATCGAATACGTGCGGCTGGGCAGCAGACCGTCCCATTTGCCGGCGTCGAGTTCGGCCGCCACACGTCGGTAGTGGTGGTTGACGGCCCGCATCGTCACGAAGACGATCACCATGGCGAGGATCGCGATCCACGCGCCGGCGAGGAATTTCGTGATGAGCACGATGATCAGGACGGTCCCCGTCATCGCCAGACCCACACCGTTGACGACGCGCGAACGCTGCATTCTCCGGCGGTGACGCGAGTCGGTTTCGGTGGCCAACAGCCGCGTCCAGTGACGAACCATTCCGGTCTGGCTCAACGTGAAGGAGACGAACACTCCGACGATGTAGAGCTGGATGAGATGGGTGACCTCGGCGTCGAACACCCATACCAGCACGATCGCTCCGAGAGCCAGGAAGACGATGCCGTTGCTGAACGCGAGCCGATCGCCCCGGGTGCGCAGCTGGGTCGGCAGGTGTTTGTCCTGCGCGAGTACCGACGCGAGAACCGGGAACCCGTTGAATGCCGTATTCGCGGCGAGGACGAGGATCAACGCGGTCACGGCGGTGACGAGGTAGAAACCGAGCGGGAAACCGGTGAAGACCGTCTCGGCGACCTGCGCGACCAGCGTCTTCTGATGGTATCCCTCCGGCGCCCCGAGCACTTGCGTCGCGGGGTCGGCGGCGACGACGACGCCCAGCCGCTCGGCGAGGACGATGATGCCCATCAGCAGCGTGATCGCGATGGCACCCAGCATCAGCAGCGTGGTGGCGGCGTTGTGCGATTTCGGTTTCCGGAAGGCCGGCACCCCGTTGCTGATGGCCTCCACTCCCGTCAGGGCCGCGCATCCCGACGAGAACGCGCGGGCGAGAAGAAACGCGAAGGCCAGTCCGGCCAGGTGTGATTGTTCTGCAGCCAGTTCGTAGTGCGACGACTCGGCGCGCAGCGGGGCGTCGAACACGACGAGGCGCACGAAACCCCAGACGAGCATCACCCCGATGCAGAACATGAATGCGTAGGTGGGGATGGCGAAAGCTGTGCCCGCTTCGCGGAGTCCCCGCAGATTGACCGCGGTGAGGAGAGTGATCGCGACGATCGCGAACAGCACCTTGTGGTGTTCGACGAAGGGGATCGCCGACCCGATGTTCTGGGCCGCCGACGAGATCGACACGGCGACGGTCAGCACGTAGTCGACGATGAGCGCGCTGCCCACCGTCAGGCCGGCCATCGCCCCGAGGTTCTTCGTCGCTACCTCGTAGTCGCCACCCCCGGACGGGTAGGCATGCACGTTCTGCCGATAGCTCGCGACCACGACGACCAGGACGACGGCGACGGCGAGACCGATCCAGCCGGAGAACGCGTAGGCGGACAGGCCCGCCACCGACAGCACGAGGAAGATCTCCTCCGGTGCATAGGCGACGGACGACAGGGCGTCGGACGCGAAGACCGGCAGGGCTACGCGTTTCGGCAACAGAGTGTGGCCGAGGGTGTCGCTGCGCAGCGGCCTTCCCAGCAACATCCGTTTGGTGATGCTGTCACGGCCCTTGTGGATGGTTACGGCCACGACCATCGACTCCTGTCCGGCGCATACCCGCGCACGCAGAAGCGAACGGTACGCTTGTATTACCACGCTCGCCACGGGTGCAGACAGGGCGAATTCACCCCGTCGATCACCCGTCGGCAACGTTGGCAGATGAAAGAATCGTGGGTAGCGTGGAGTCGTTGTTGCTCCTCGCAACAAAGCGTGCCGCGTCTCCTCCCCTTTGACACGGCACGGACGGACCCCGTCGGCCCCTCCCCTCGTTGAGCCGACGGGGTTCTCTCATTGATTCCCGCCCGTATGGCGGTTCACACGTTTTCGTACAGAACGGTCCGTTTTACGGATTTTGCGGTGATCCCGTGCAGCGGCAGCAGAACTTGACTCCTTCACCGTGCGCGCGGTCGACTGCTGTCCTTCACCACGCTCACGATCCGGAGAACCCCGATGACCGATTCCATCCTCGAGCTCTACGTCAACGACGGACTGTCCGACGAGGAAATCGATCAGCAGAGGGCCACCTACGGTCCGCTCACCGAGGACGTGCGCGAGCTGATCCAGCTCGCACTGCAGACCCGTGTGGATGCCGACGACGTCGAGCGGGCCCGGGAACATCTCGCGGCCGCGCGCGAGATCCTCGAACGCGACCGGGAGGACGGCCCGTACGGCACCCGGTTCAACGATTCGGGCCGATTCCGTAACTGGGGAAACGCCGCAATAGGCCTGCGCAACGCGATCGCCCCGATCGGCGACATCCACGAGGACGACGACGGACGCGTGTGGACGGACACCCACCTCGGTCCCGTCTACGAGGGGCCGGCCGGGCACGTGCACGGCGGGGTCTCCGCACTGCTGCTCGACCAGATCCTCGGCGACGCCGCGCGCATCTCGGGATATCCAGGGATGACGGGCACGCTCGCCATCCGCTACCGCAAGCGCACTCCCCTCGGCGCTCTGCGCGTGGAGGCGAAACTCGACCGCGTCGAGGGACGTAAGGCGTTCGTCGTGGGGCACATCGCCGACTCGGAGGGGATCTGCGTGGAAGCGGAAGGCATCTTCATCGCTCCGGTGTGGATGGTTCAGCAGCGTGACTCGTTCGCGGAGATACCGAGACCCGAATAGGCTCACAACGCCCATGGTCGACCATCAGGGTTGTGAGCCTCACCTGTGCGTTGTGAACCTCCGGACGCCGGAGCCGACGATCAGGTGCTTGCTCTGACGACCGTCACCCTGCAACGCCTGAGCTGATACTCCTGTTGCGAGGGTCACGACTTGCGACTCGGTGAGCCCGGCTCCTCCGCCAGTACAGTTGATCGATATCCGGCAGGAGCGAGAGGAGTCGACCGTGCAGAACGCCGTGTTCTACTCGCTCGTCGCGATGTGTTCGTTGTTCGCCGCGTCGACGTGGTGCCTCTCGCGCCCCCACCTGCTGTCGAGCTCGGCCGCGTTCGTGGCCTCCGGGCTCTGGGTGCTGATGAACGGACCTCTCGAGGGCCGTGTGCTGTACTCGGTGACGCCGAACCACGGACTGACCGAGGCCGACCTGCTCTCGGGAGTGGGCGTGTGCATCGCAGCCTGGGGTTTCTGGACGACGCGGAACCGTCGGCGCCGGCGGCGTTCGCAGCGACCGGCGTCGTACCGCAGGCATCCCGACGGGTCCAGAGCCATGCCGACCCCCGTCTTTCCGGCGGAAAGCGACGTCGAAACGGGCCCCATCCGCCGCAAAGCAGGATGAACGTCTCGGTTCGACCCCGAGAAGATTCTCAGGTCTCGTTTCAGTATCGACTCTGGACGAGTGCCCAGCTGTCACCTAAGCTCCAAAGCGGCCACGGCGTAGGTGGCCGTGTCTCCCTAGAGTCCTCCCCGACACAGGAGATACAGCGCGAGGCCCCCGCCGGCTCCTCCCCTCGAATCGCTGGCGGGGGCCCTTCCCTGTCGGCCTCCCCGACGACAGGGGCAGATCGATGGTAATCAGGTCCCGATGTCCGATTCGTCCTGCGTTCGGACGAAACGCCGGGTAACCCTTGTGACCTTCGTCTCTGCGGCGCTGTTCACAGCATAGAGCAATCTGCTCACTCGCGTGCATAGGTCCTTCTCGAGTTCACCGAAAGATCAACTCGCAGAGTCCGTTCTGCCGCTTTCGCGCGCTTCGCACTCTTCCGTCAGGCACGATCCGCCAGCTCGGCGTGCCCGGCCTGACGAGCACAATGCGCGCAGCAGAAGACGGCATCCGCCGACTCCACGCCGTGCCCGAGGATGCGGCAGTGACAGTGGGCGCACTGCGGCGCCATCTCCTCCTCTTCCGGCGTCACGATCGGACGGTGTCCGCTCTCCTTCCGGTCGGGTACCCGGAACCGCCGGAACACACGAGCCCGCCCACACCGATTCGGTGCGGGCGGGCTCGTGGACGACGGATCTATACCGGTTCAGGTTCCCTCGCTTCGTGCTTCGCGGCTTCCTGCTGCGCGGCCTCGAGCTTCAGGCGTTGTCCGAGCACCGACTTGCGGCGACCGTAGACGAAGTAGATCGCCACTCCCAGGACCATCCAGACGGTGAAGCGGATCCACGTCTCGACCGAGAGGTTGAGCATGAGCCAGCCGCAGGCGAGGACCGCGAGGATCGGGACCAGCGGCACGAGCGGCACCCGGAATCCGCGGGGCAGGTCGGGGCGGGTACGGCGGAGCACCATCACGCCGACGCAGACCAGGACGAAGGCGAACAGCGTGCCGATGTTGACCATCTCCTCGAGCACACCCATCGGGAACACCGCGGCGAGGACGGCCACGACACCACCGACCATCAGGGTGATGCGCACGGGCACACCCTTGTGGTTCGTGACGGCGAGCTTGCGGGTGACGAGTCCGTCGCGGGACATCGCGAACAGCACGCGGGTCTGGCCGAGCATCATCACCATCACGACGGTGGTGAGGCCGGCGAGGCCACCGATGTTGATGGCCATCTGCGCCCAGGTGATGCCGTGTGCCTCGAAGGCCGTGGCCAGCGTGGCACTGCCGTCACCGACCAGCTCGCTGCCGGTGCGCAGGTCGGTGTACTTCACCATGCCGGTGAGCACGAGCGTGACGCCGACGTAGAGGACCGTGACGATCGCCAGCGAGCCGAAGATGCCGCGAGGCAATGCCTTCTGCGGGTTCTTCGTCTCCTCCGCAGTGGTGGCGACGACGTCGAAACCGATGAAGGCGAAGAAGACCAGGCTCGCTGCGGCGAGGAGGCCGTACCAGCCGTAGGTGCTGCCGCCCGCGCCGGTGAGCGCCGAGAACAGCGACTGATGCAGACCGGATGCGGCGCTCTCCGCCTCTTCGGCCTGGGGGACGTACGGCGAGTAGTTGGACTTGTCGATGGAGAAGATGCCGACGACGATGACGAGCAGGACCACCGCGACCTTGATGGCAGTGACGACGGCGGAGACCCGCGACGAGACCTTGGTGCCGATCGCGAGGATGATCGTGATGGCGCCGACGATGAGCAGCGACCCCCAGTCGACCGTGATCGGTCCGAGGTCGATCGACGCGTCCCCGCCGAACATGCCCCCGAGATACATCGACCATCCCTTGGCGACGACCGCGGAGGCGAGGGCGAACTCGAGGATCAGGTCCCATCCGATGATCCAGGCGACGAACTCACCGAAGGTGGCGTAGGAGAAGGTGTAGGCGCTGCCGGCGACCGGTACCGCAGAGGCGAACTCCGCGTAACACAGTGCGGCGAGACCGCACGCGATCGCGGCGAGGACGAACGCCAGCGAGATGGACGGTCCGGCGAGATTGCCGGCGGTGCGGGCGGTGAGGGTGAAGATTCCGGCTCCGACCACGACGGCGACGCCGAACACGGTCAGATCCTTGGCGGTCAGTTCTCGTCGTAGCCGCGAACCGGGTTCATCGGTATCCGCGATCGACTGTTCGACGGATTTGGTCCGCCAGATGCCGACTCCGGGCATTGTGTGCTCCTCGGGGTGATTGCGGCGCCCGCCACGCCCGGTCCGGGCGAGGGGTAGGCATGTCGCTCACTTCGCGCGCATTACGTTGCAGCAAGCAGTGTTTGCGTGAGCATTTGATGTAGCAATCATGGCACTGGCTCGTGAAGTGTCAATATCTTTCTGTTCGGCTGAGCATTATGCTCGAGTGGTGACGCGCATCACAACGGAAAGGGTGTCATCGTGTTCAGTCTCGACCGGCTCGACGCAGCTCTCCTCGGAGAGCTCACGCACAACCCCCGGGCAGGAATCGTCGACCTGTCGGCGAAGCTCGGCATCGCCCGCAACACCGTGCAGTCGCGCATCAGAAAACTCGAGGAGTCCGGTGCCGTCACCGGATACCGACCGGTCGTCGACCTGCCGAAGCTGGGTGTGCCGCTGCAGGCGTTCATCGGCGCCGAGCTCGTCCAGGCACAGATGGGGCATGTGATCGCCCAATTAGGCCGATTCCCAGAGGTATTGGAAGTCCACGCGACAACGGGCCGGGAGGATCTCCTGATCCGGATGGCGGCGCAGTCCCAGGAGGACCTCCTGTTGGTCCTCGAACGGCTCCACGCCATCGAGGGCGTCGCGCACACCACCACGACGCTCGCGCTCACCACGCCGATCGAGTACCGGACGCAGCCACTCGTCGAGCACATCACCCGCAATGCGGGGCACGGGCGTTCCTCGTCGGCCGGAAACTCCTGAAGACACGAGAAGGGGAGGCACCTCGCGGCGCCTCCCCTTGTTCCCCTGTGCGGATCAGGCAGTATCGATGCGGCGCTCGGCGATCCGGTTGGCCGCTGCGCCCGGCGTGACGCCGAGAGTGCTGGAGACGTCGAAGATCTCGGCGGTGCGCTCGAAGATCGACTCCACTCGTGTACGGACGACGTCGGCGGCGGATCCGTCGACCTCGCCGGCGACCTGGATCAGTCCACCCGCGTTCGCGACATAGTCGGGTACCCAGACGATTCCGCGCTTGCCCAGCAGGCCCTCCACCTCGGGCTGCGCGAGCTGGTTGTTGGCCGCACCGCACACGAGACGTGCGTCGAGGTGGGCAGCGGTGATCGAGGTCAGCGTGCCGCCGAGAGCGCACGGGGCGTAGACGTCGGCGGACGAGGCGACGACGTTGTCGGTGACCTGCGCCGGGAACTCGTCGACCACGCGGGCGACCGCGGCGGGGTTCACGTCGGAGACGATCACCTCGGCACCGTCGGCGACGAGCAGCTTCACGAGTTCGTAGCCGACCTTGCCGAGACCCTCGACACCGACCGTGCGACCCGCGAGAGTCGTTTCGCCCCAGACCGTCCGAGCGCCGGCACGCATGGCCTGGAAGACACCGAGTGCGGTCAGCGGCGAGCTGTCGCCGGATCCGCCGGCGGCGACGGTGCGCCCCACGGCGTGGGCGGTGTGCCGGCCCACCACGTCGAGATCCTCCGCGCGGGTTCCCACGTCGGCGGCGGTGATGTAGCGACCACCGAGTGACTCGACGAATCGTCCGTAGGCGGCGAGCAGTTCGTCGTTCTTGTCCATCTTCGGATCACCGATGATGACGGCCTTGCCGCCACCGAGGTTCACACCGGACACCGCGGCCTTGTAGGTCATGCCCCACGACAGTCGCAGCACGTCCTCGAGTGCCGACATCTCGTCCGCGTAGGGGTAGAAGCGGGTGCCGCCGAGGGCGGGTCCGAGTGCGGTGGAGTGGATCGCGACGATGGCGCGCAAGCCGGTGGCCGCGTCGTGATGGAAGACGACCTGCTCGTGCGGACGGTCGGTCAGGCGGGCCGAGCGGCCGAACACGCCGTCGGACGTGGTGAACTCGGGGAGGTCGAGGGCAGAGGTGGTCATCGGTGGGTTCCTTTGCAGCAGAGGGTGTTCGTGCTTCAGAAGTCGGTGTCGATGCCGAGCTCGGCGAGGCGGGCCCGGTACTGCTCGACGGAGCGGAGCTTGACGTCCTCGTAGCCGCGCACCATGTCGGGCAGGGCCGCGATTTCGGCGGCGCGGTCGTAGGAGTCGACGTCCAGATCGGCGGCGAGCCGCTGGATCGTGGCGGTGTAGTGGGCGAGCAGAGCACGCTCGACGCGGCGGACGTGGGCGTAGCCGAAGGGATCGAGCTTCGTGCCGCGCAGACGCTTCGCCTTGGCCAGAGCCTTCAGCGCGACATGCGATTTCGGTCCGAAGCCGACCTTCTTCTCACGGCCGAGTGCGCGCAGCGCCGGCGGGTGCAGGCGGTAGGTGAGCTTGCGCCCACCGGGGACCTGGCCCTGCACCTCGTCGAGGAAGGCCGGGTCGACGAGCATGCGGGCGACCTCGTACTCGTCCTTGTAGGCGGTGAACTTGAACAGTCCGCGGGCGACGGCCTCGCTGAAGTCCGTGCGGTTCGTGACGCGGCGCTCTGCCTCCCAGGCTGCCTGCACCTGCGCGATGTAGCGGGCGGCGAGGGCTTCGCTCTGGAAGTCGATCAGCGACGCGGCGCGGATCCGCACGAGCCGCTCGACCTCACCCGTGAAGGTGGTGCCGGCGAACAGACGCTCCGGTGCGACGGTGGCGGCGCGCTCCGTGGGGGCCGGTTCGGTCGCGGCGGCGAAGGCCGCGGGATCCGCGACGGCCACCCGGCCCCAGCGGAAGGCGGCGATGTTGGTCGCGACGGCCACACCGTTGATCTCGATGGCCTCCTCGATGGCGTCGGCGGGGATCTCGAGTCCGCCGAGTTGGTGGGCGGCGCCCACGACGAGGAAGTTCGCGGCCGAGGTCTCACCGAGCAGCGCCTGGGCTGCGGCGAGGGCGTCGAACGAGACGGTCGTGCGGGTCGCGGTGTCGAGGCGGGCGAGCAGGTCGTGCTCGTCGGGGTGCCGGACAGAGCGGTCGTAGACCATGTCGCCGGTGGGGACGCGGCTCGTCGACGCGACTGCCACGGTCTCCTCACGGTTCGCGTAGGCGAGGTTCTTCGGCTCGGTCGCGGTGAGCAGGTCGAGCGCGAGCAGAGCGGTGGCACCGCCCGGGCCGACGCGGTTGCCGGGCTCGAGTCCGTCGGCGGCGAAGCGCAGGTGGGAGACCACCGGGCCGGCTTTCTGGCTCATGCCGATCTGGTCGAGCGACTCGACCTCGAATCCGGCGCGTAGCGCGGCCGTGGCGAGCACCTGGTTGACGGTGACGATGCCGGTGCCGCCGATGCCCGCGAGGAAGACGTTGCGGGTGCCCTTCGGGGTGTCGATGGCGGCGTCCGGGATGCGCGGCGGGGTCGGAGCCTTGCGGCGCTTGGGCTTCTCCGGCGACGTCTCGACGGTCACGAAGGACGGGCAGTCGCCGTCGAGGCACGAGTAGTCGGTGTTGCAGGAGGTCTGATCGATGCGGGTCTTCGAACCGAATTCGGTGCCGACCGGCTGCACCGACAGGCAGTTGCTCTTGACGCCGCAGTCGCCGCAGCCCTCGCACACCGCTTCGTTGATGACGACGCGGATCGTGCGGGCGGGCAGGGTGCCACGCTTGCGCTGACGGCGTGCGTCGGCGGCGCAGTGCTGGTCGTAGATGAGCACGGTGACGCCCTCGATCTCGCGCAGCAGCTTCTGCGCCTCGTCGAGCCGGTCGCGGTGCCAGACCTCGGTGCCGCGGGCAAGGGTGCGCTTGCGGAGGCGCTTCGGTTCGTCGGAGCAGATGATGATCTTGCGGACGCCCTCGGTGGTGAGCTTGTGGGTCAGCGCCGGGATCTTCAGGGCGCCTTCGGCGTCCTGCGCGCCGGTCATCGCCACGACGTCGTTGTAGAGCAGCTTGAAGGTGATGTTCACGCCGGCGGCGACACACGCCTGCACGGCGAGTTGACCGGAGTGGAAGTAGGTTCCGTCGCCGAGGTTCTGGAACATGTGGCCGATGTCGGTGAACGGCGCCTGGCCGATCCACTGCGCACCTTCGCCACCCATCTGGGTCAGGCCGGTGACGGCGCTGTCCTTGCGGCACGACAGGGTGACGAGGGTGTGGCAGCCGATGCCGCCGCCGCCGATCGAACCCTCCGGCAGTGCGGTGGATCGGTTGTGCGGGCAGCCGCTGCAGAAGTAGGGGGTGCGCTGGGTCGACAGCACCTCGAGCGACAGCTGCGGCAGGGGTGCGGGGCCGAGTTCGACGTGGCCGCGGAGCACGCGACGCAGCGGGCCGCGCAGGCGACCGGCGGTGAGCTCACCGTCAACCGGCACGAGCGGGCGGCCGTCGGCGTCCTTCTTGCCGACGATCTGCGGGGCGTTCGCGGTGCCGTAGAGAATCTCGCGGATCTGGGTCTCGACGAAGGCGGTCTTGTCCTCGACCACGATCAGTTCGTCGAGGCCGCGGGCGAATTCGCGGACGATCTCGGGACCGATGGGGTACGGCATGCCGATGCGCAGCAGGCGGATGCCGGCGCGGTGCAGCGCGGCGTCGTCGACACCGAGGTCGAGCAGGGTCTGGCGCAGGGCGTCGAAGGTGGTGCCGGTGGCGGCGAGGCCGACGCGGGCCTGCGGCGGGTCGACCTCGATCACGTCGAGGCCGTTGAGGCGGCCGTATTCCTGGACGATCTTCCAGCGCGGGCCGTAGAGGTCGGCCTCGGCGATGACGCTGTCGCCAGGCGCGGCCATGGGGCGCTGCTTGTAGACGAACGGCCGTCCTTCCCATTCGATCTCGGGGACCGCGATGGGCAGGTCGGAGATGGAGCCGTCGACGGACCAGGCGCCGTCGGCGACGTCCGCGACGATCTTGAGGGCGACGAGGCAGCCCGAGGCACGCGACAGCGCGACGCCGTGCAGGCCCATCGTGACGATCTCGGCGGCGTTGCGCGGGAACAGGACCGGGATTCCGAGGGCGGCGAGGGACCGCTCGCTGACGGCGGGCACGGTCGACGACTTCGACGCCGGGTCGTCGCCCACCATGAGCAGCACGCCGCCGTTCGGGTTCACGCCGTACATGTTGGCGTGACGCAGTGCGTCGGTGGCGCGGTCGAGGCCGGGGCCCTTGCCGTACCAGACGCCGACGACGCCGTCGTGAGTCGGTGTGCCGGCGCCGAGCTGTCCCTGGCTGCCCCACACCGCGGTGGCGGCGAGTTCCTCGTTGAATCCGGGCACGAAGGTGATGTCGTGCTCGGCGAGGACCTTCGGCATGCCGTGGAGCATCTTGTCGAGACCACCGAGGGGGCTGCCCTGATATCCGGAGACGAAGGTCGCCACCCGGCGACCGTCCCGCATGGCCCGTACCTGCTGTTCGACGAACAGCCGGGCGATGGCCTGGACGCCGGTGAGCAGCACGGTGCCGGAGCCCGAGCGATATCGGTCGTCGAGGTCGTAGGGAAGTCGTTCGCTCTCCCGGATTACGGTCTCGGTCATTGCGTACCACCCGTCCTTCGTCGCGGCGTCCGATTGTGTCTGCGCCACTTCGATCGCGTCATTTGGTACAGCAATAGTTGATTGAGCTAGGCGAACTCGTCAACATAAGATTTTCCAGCGCATCATTTTGATTAGATGTGATGCACGACACACTGGATGGATGCGCACGGTGCTCAGTTCCGGACGATCCGGCGCATCCGCCTGGGGAGGATTCGCTCTACCGTTCACGCGGAGGTCGGGCGGTCTCGACCACTTCGACGGCAAGGTCGCGCACGAGTTGGTTGCGCTCCTGGGACAACCTGCGCAGCATTCCGAATGCGCTCTCCGCGTCGATGCCGAAGCGTTCCATGAGAACGCCCTTCGCCTGCCCGATGACATCCCTCGAAGCCAGGGCCGCGCGGAACTGCTCCTCGCGCAGCGCGGCCACCGCGGCGAAGGCCGCATGCGTCGCCAGGGTCGAGGCGATGTCGACGCTGCCGTCGTCGAACGCACCCGCCTGCGAGCTGTGCAGATTGAGGGCTCCGATCGTGTCGTCCGTCGTGTACAGCGGGACCGCAAGCATGGAGCGAGCACCCAGACGGGCCGCTCGGGAAGCGAACGCGGGCCATCGGTCGTCGTGCATCTCACGAGCGAGTTCCTCGATGGATTCTCGCAATTGTCGTTCGAACCTCACCGAGTTCGCACTACGAGCGCCGCGGCCTTCACCGGTGTCCATACTGCATCGTGGCATCGAAACGGCGACGGGTTGCAGCGTTCGACCGAGGGGTATTGCCCTCGGTAGCCGGAATCGGTGTCCGGACGCCGCACCCGGTGAGGTGCTGCCGGTTCAGACATGCAGCCGGCAGCACCGCCCGGGGCTACTGCACCGAACCGGTCAGCGTGAACGGTCCATCAGACCGGTTCCCATCGCGGCCGTGGCCACGCCCAGGACGAACACGATCACACCCACGATGACGTGGGACCAGATCATGGAGGTGCTGGTATCGACGCCGCTGACCAGCCACGGCGAAACGACCAGCCACAGACCGAGCAGAGGCGCGATGAACGCCAGGCCGTGGGTGCGGCCGTAGGCCGAACCGAGCGCCATGGCGAGCAGTGCGACCGCGAGGCCGCAGATCAGATTGGTGGTGGCGAGTGCCGTCTGATCGGCGAAGCCGATGATCCAGGCGGATGCCGCTGCGTACAGACCGGCAACCATCATCAATCCGTCGGTGACCTGGACTGTGGGCTGTTCGCCCATCCGGTCGTAGCGTTCGCGCATCTCGACGATGTCGGGATGGGTGTGCATTGCAGAATGAGCCGATGATGTCGACATTGTCCTCATCTCCTCGTGGGTGAGAAGTCCGAGGGGCCCTCCTGGGTCCGACACTATTATCGTCGTCCCGGGCGCGATGTTCCCGTAGGGTAGAAAGTCCCGACTTGGTGATCTCGGGCGGAGCGCACCGTATCGATCCGGACCATCAGGGGACGAGGACGGCAGCGCCGCGCACGCGGTCGCCGGCGAGATCCGCCAGCGCGCGATCGGCGTCGTCCAGCCCGTATCGCATCGTCGCGACCCTGATGCGGTGCTGCCCGGCGAACGCGAGGAACTCCCGGGAATCCTTACGGGTATTGGCGGTCACCGACCGGATCTCGCGCTCGTAGAACAGGTGCCGCTGGTAGTTCAGCTGCGGAACGTCGGTCAGGTGGATGCCGGCGATCGAGAGGATGCCGCCGCGGTCGAGTGCTTCGAGTGCAGGCGGCACGAGGTCGCCGACGGGTGCGAAGAGGATGGCGGCGTCGAGGGGCACCGGTGGTGCGTCCGCGGCGCCCTGCACCGACGCGGCCCCGAGTTCGCGAGCGAGATTCCGCGCGTCCTCACTCCTCGTCATGACGTGCACCTCGGCACCTCGCGCCAGGGCGACCTGCGCCGCGATGTGGGCGCTGCCGCCGAAGCCGTAGATGCCGAGCCTCCCGCCGTCGGGAACCGAGGCGCGCTTCAGCGCGCGGTAGCCGATGATGCCGGCACAGAGGAGCGGAGCGAGTTCGACGTCCTCGTATCCGTCGGGCAGCGGGAGGGCGTACGCCGCCGGTACGGCGACGAACTCGGCGTACCCGCCGTCCTCGTCCCAACCGGTGTATCTCGAATCCGGACACAGGTTCTCGTCGCCACGACGACAGTAGCGGCACTGCCCACAGGTCGAACGCAGCCAGGCCACGCCGACGCGGTCGCCGTCGGCGAACCCTTCGACCGCCTCCCCCACTCGATGGACCACCCCGACCACCTCGTGCCCCGGGACGACACCCGCCCGGTGGACGGGGAGATCGCCCTCGGCGACGTGCAGGTCGGTGCGGCACACACCGCACGCCAGCACGCGCACCAGAAGATCGTTCGGTCCGGTCTGGGGAAGCGGGACGGATTCGAACCGCAAAGGGTGACCGGCGACGGGGCCGGGCTCCACCACGCGCCACGCTCGCATCGACTCAGGCAGAGCCCGCCGAACCCCCGCCCTCCGGACCCCCGCCCTCCGAAGCTCCGCCCTCCGAAGCTCCGCCGCCCGGACCTTCGGTGTGCCAGGGCCGCACATCCGGATCGTCGTCGGCCGGCGGCTCCGGATCGCGTGCCTCGTCGGCGCGGGTCGGACGGTTGGCGCGGATCATTCCTTCGGTTTCCTCTGCGAGCGCGTCGTCCTTCTTCGGACCGTGCTTGTCGCTCCCTCGTTCCATCTCTCTGCTCCTTCCGATGGTTCGCCGAGAATCCGTCTGTAACGCAGCGGCTACTCGGTTGCGGGTGGGACGTGGTCGGGGTCGTGGTCCTCGACGCCGGCGGCAATGCGTTCCTGCTCCGTGCGGTACTCGAGATAGTCGTCGTCGACGCGGTCCGGCGACTTGCCGTGCTCGCGCCGATCCTTGGGCGCGGACTCGGTCGGGTCGATCACGTCGTCGAGATCGGGAGTGTCGTGCGGTCCGGTCATGATCTTCCTCCGAACATTTCTCGGTGAAAGGCGGTCTCCCTAGGACTACCCCCGCCCGGCTCCCCGAACCACCTACCCCGGCAGGATGCGAATCCCCGTCGGTCGCCGGAGTGTTTGCCCTCGCCGGTAGTGGTGAACCCCTTGGTACATGAGCAGCACAGACGGTTCTGCCGATCCGTACGACGCAGCCGAAGATCCCGACGCCGATCCCGACAACCTCCTCTCCAAGGCTCCGCAGCAGCCCGACCAGGCGGAGGGCGAGGACGAACCGGACGAGACCGGCGATACCGGACGATCCTGACCGTTCGAAGGAGACATCGATGACCGAAACCGCCCACGAGGGACCGAATTCCGGCGGCACGGATGTCGTCACCATCCTCACCGAGGACCATCGGGAGATGCTCGAGCTTCTGGGCCGAGCGGAGACCACGCTCGACGCGGAGGAGCGCCGCGATCTCACCGATGCGGCGATCGCCGAGGTGATGAGGCACTCGGTCGCCGAGGAAATGTTCGTCTATCCCGAGATGGAGAAGCACCTCCCCGGCGGCACGGAAGCCGTCGAACACGACAAGGAGGAGCACGACGAGATCGTGCAGGTGATGAAGCAACTCGAGGGCGCGGAAGCATCGAGTGCGGAGTTCACGACGTTGGTGAAGAAGTTGCAGGATCTTCTGCGCCACCACGCGAACGACGAAGAATCCGACCAGTTCCCGGCGTTGAGGACGCATCTCGGGCAGGACACCCTCGTGGAGGTCGGCACCAAGGTACAGGCCGCCAAGAAGCTGGCCCCGACCCGGCCGCATCCGTCCGCGCCGCATTCCGAACTGTTCCACAAGACCGTCGGACCGGGGGTCGGCATGGTGGACCGACTGCGCGACGCACTGACCGGACGCAATACCTGAGCGTCAGGACGGCGCGGCACCCCGTCACGCCGGGTCGGGTTCCTCCGGCGCGCCGTCCTGAGCGCTCGTCCGGGCGAAGAAGGAGATCCTCCCGTTCGTCTCGAGCACCGCGAGGTCGATGTCGGCGAACCGCCGGATGCCCTGTTGACGCGCGGCGGCCATGAGGTCGTCGAGGGACAGACGTTCCCGTTTCAGGTTCTGCATGTCGGGTTCGCCGTCCTGGACGATCACGACGGGAACCCCGTGGGTGATCCCGCGCATCCGCGGTGATCGAGCGTTGATCGTCGAGAGGGCCAGGGTCAGCACGGCGAAGACACCGATGGTGAGGACCGCACTCGTCATCGACACGTCGTCCTGGGTGATCCCCTGCTGCACGAGATCACCCATAGCCACGAACAGCACGAGTTGGAAGGTGCTCAGTTCGCCGACACTCGACCGGCCGACGAGGCGGGTGATCCCCCACAGGAACAGGAACAGGACGAGCGCGCGGATCACAATTTCCATCAGGGCACCAGCCAGGTATCGAAATAGATTGTCACTGCCGATTTCTCGCCGTCCATCACCGAGACGGAGCCCGATTCGCCCCATTGCCTCCCGGCCCGAATCCGCACGTCGAGCGCGAAGGTGAACTCGTCACCCGGTGGCGGGTCGAAGGTCAGGTACGCCAGCCCCTCGCCCGCGGTCTCCGAGGACGGCTCGGGCAGCCGGCCCCGCATCTCGAGGATCTCGAAATAGGACGTGTCGATCGCCAGGACGATCTCCCCGTCGAAACCGCCGTCACGGCGCACCGTCACCGCCCAGGGAACGTCGAGCCCGGAACGCGCGATGCGCGGGTAGGTCAGGTCGAGTTCGTACCCGCCGCCCTGCGCGGTGGCCGTCGAACTCCGGACGCCGAGAAAGCCCAGCACCCCGGCCACCAGCACGATCACGAGCACGGCCGCTGCAGCGGTCCGCAACCGCGCCACGCCCTTGCTGCGAGCCACCTTCCCGACATCGTCGAGGGTGGATTCCGGCCTGTTCTCCATCTGTCCACGTTGGCACAGAACCGGTGACAAACGGTGGATATCGACAGGGTGTTTGAGCTGCAGAAGCACGGGTGGTCGCAGGTAGCACCACGGGCCAACCGAGGCGGCGTCGAGACCAGGCGCCACGGGGTGTCTTCACGGGCGCGTCTTCATGCGCGACGCGTTTTCGCACGACAATTGGCATTCGAGGGAGCAACATGTTTCGTCACACAGACCATCTGCAGTTCGACGCCAAGCCGGAGAAGCCCGATCCCGTCTACGCCCGCAAGCTCCAGGAGCTGATCGGCGGCGCGTACGGTGAGATGACCGTGACCATGCAGTACCTGTTCCAGGGCTGGAACTGTCGAATGCCCGGCAAGTACAAGGACATGATCATGGATGTCGCCACCGAGGAGATCGGGCACGTCGAAATGATCGCCACCATGGTGGCGCGTCTCCCCGAAGGCGCACCCGCCACGGAGTCCACCAAGAACGCCGCCGCCGATCCGGTGGTCGCAGCGGTACTCGGCGGCATGGATCCCTCAGCGCAGGGCAGAGTGCAGACAGCCCGGTTGTACAACATGACGGACGATCCGGGCGTCAAGGACATGCTCCGGTTCAACCTCGCCCGCGACACCTACCACCAGAACCTGTGGCTCGCGGCCATCGAGGATCTGAAGGCCGACGGTATCGAGCCCAGCCCGATCGCACCGAACGCGTTGTTCGACGAGGAGCACTCCGAGCACGCATCGAGCCTGTGGCACCTGTCCGACGGCGCGGCCTCCGATCAGGGTCGCTGGGCGCACGGCACCGGTCCCGACGGCACGACACCCATGTCGTTCCTCGCCGACCCGGTCCCGCTGGGCGATGTGGCGAGCGCACCGCCGCCGGACCCGAAGCTGTACGCGACCTACGACGGGTCGCAGGGCAAGCCCCGTTCTGCCGCAATGGGAACGGAGAAAGGACTCATGGGCAAGATGAAGGACGCCCTCGACCCCGACAATCCCTGATACTTCCTTCCGATGCAACCGCCCCGGCTCCCCGTGAGCCGGGGCGGTTGCGCGTGAAAGTACTTTCCCGACGGTTTGTTTCGTTACCGGTTTGTTTTGTGACGTGAGGGAGCGGGAAGGCTTCATCAATGAGCACCAACATTTTCGTCCTCGGACTCACCGACATCCAGCGCAAGGAGCTCGAGACCGTACGCGGCGCCGACCAGCTGAGCTTCCACGGCCTCCTCGACTACGAAACATTGGTGGAGCCCGACGAATACGTGTTCGACGATCTTCTCGACGCCTGCCGGCGCGAACTCGACGACTTCCCCGGCAGCGTGGACGGGATCATCGCCCACTGGGACTTCCCCACGAGCGTCCTCGCCCCGATCCTCGCCGCCGAACGGAACATCCCCTCGCCGTCGCTGCGCAGCATCGTCGCCACCGAACACAAGTACTGGAGCCGTCTCGCCCAGAAGGAATCGGTTCCCGAGTGCGTCCCGCAGTTCAACTCGTTCGACCCCTTCGACGACAACGCCCTCGACAGCATCGAGCTCGACTTCCCGTTCTGGGTCAAGCCCGTGAAGTCGCATTCGTCGCAACTCGGATTCGAGATCCACAACGAGCAGGAGTTCGCCGACGCCCTCGTCGAGATCCGCGAGAAGATCGGACTCGTCGGTAACGCCTTCGACGAGGTCCTGCGCCGCGTCGACCTCCCCGACGAGATCGGGAAGAGCTCGGGCACCACCTGCCTCGCCGAGCAGGTCGTCAGCGGTATCCAGGCCGCCCCCGAGGGCACGATGTTCCAGGGACAGTTCAACGTCCACGGCGTGTTCGACATGCGCAAGGACGCCGCCGGGCACAGCTTCGAACGTCTCGACTACCCGGCGAGCACCGTGCCCGAAGAAGTGCAGGCACGCATGATCGACATCACCGAGCGCTACCTGCGCCACGTCGGCTTCGACAACGGCTGCTTCAACTCCGAGTTCATGTGGGACGAGGAGAACGACAAGCTCTGGCTGATCGAGGTCAACACCCGGATCTCCCAGTCCCACAGCGAATTGTTCGCCAAGGTCGACGGCAGCTCCAACCACGAGGTGGCCATCGACATCGCCCTCGGCCGGCAGCCCCGCATGCCGTACCGGCAGGGCGACTACGCCGTCGCAGCGAAGTGCATCATCCCGCACTACGAGGACGGCATCGTCACGTCGGTGCCCTCGGAAGCCGACATCGCCCGTCTCCGCGAACGGATCCCCGGCGCCCTGGTGTGCATCGACGTCGCTCCCGGTGACCGGCTCGCCGACCTGCCCAACCAGGACGCCTACCGCTACGAACTGGGCACGATGTACATCGGCGCCGACAGTGTCGAACAGCTCGAGCAGCGCTATCACGAAGGCCTGGAGACACTTCCGTTCGCCTTCGATCCGGCACCCGAGGACTAGGAGGAGCACTACATGCGCACGATCACAGACCTCCCCCATGAGGTCCGTGTCATCGAGAACGTCTTCATCACGATGCGCGACGGCGTTCGGCTCGCGGCGCGGGTCTGGCTGCCCGTCGACGCCGAAGCACATCCGGTACCCGCTGTGCTGGAATACATCCCGTACCGCAAGCGGGACTCCACGCGCGGACGTGACGCGTTGAATCACCCCTACATGGCCGGCCACGGCTACGCCTGCGTGCGGGTGGACATGCGCGGCAGCGGCGATTCCGACGGGGTGCTGCGCGACGAGTACCTCGCCGACGAGCACGACGACGCCTGCGAGGTCATCGAATGGCTTGCGGCGCAACCGTGGTGCGACGGTTCGGTCGGCATGATGGGCATCTCGTGGGGTGGCTTCAACAGCCTGCAGGTCGCGGCACGCCGGCCACCCGCCCTGAAGGCCATCGTCAGCGCTTCCGCCACCGAAGACCTGTACGTCGACAACATGCATTACATGGGTGGTTGCCTGTTGTCCGACAACCTGTCCGAGGCGACGGTGATGTTCGCCTTCAACAGCCTGCCTCCCGATCCCGCCATCGTCGGCGATCGCTGGCGCGAGATGTGGCACGAACGTCTCGAGGGCAGCGGCCTGTGGATCGAGAAGTGGCTCGAACATCAGCACCGGGACGACTACTGGAAGCGTGCCTCCGTCAACGAGGACTACTCGTCCGTGCAGTGCCCGGTCCTCGCCGTGGGTGGCTGGGCCGACGGTTACACCAACGCCATCTTCCGGTTGATGGAACATCTCGACGTTCCCCGCAAGGGACTGATCGGACCGTGGGGCCACAAGTACCCGCATCTCGGGGTCCCCGGCCCGGAGATCGGTTTCCTGCAGGAGGTCGTGCGGTGGTGGGACCACTGGCTCAAGGGCGTCGACACCGGGATGATGGACGAACCGATGGTGCGTGCCTGGATGCAGGACTCCATCGAGCCGAACCCGTCCTACGCGGAACGTCCGGGCCGTTGGGTGGCCGAACCGTCGTGGCCGTCGCCGAACATCGAGAACCGCCGCTACACCTTCGACCGGTACGCGCTGCATCCCGACGACGACGGCACCCTCACCGTCGACGAACGTCCCCTGGCACTGCAATCCCCTTTGAGTGTCGGCATGTTCGCCGGCAAGTGGGCGTCCTACGCCGCGACTCCCGACCTGCCGTCGGATCAGCGCGAGGAGGATGGCGGTGCGCTCGTCTTCGAGACCGAGGCGCTCGACACCACGACGGAGGTTCTCGGCCGTCCCGAGCTGGAGCTCGAGGTCTCGTCCGACAGACCGGTGGCGATGCTCGCCGCCCGGCTGTCCGACGTCGCGCCCAACGGCGAGGCGACACGCGTGACCTACGGGTTACTCAATCTCACGCATCGCGACAGCAGTGAGAAGCCGGAAGCCCTCGAGCCGGGAAGGCGCTACCGCGTCCGGATCGAGCTCAACGGCATGGGCCACGTGTTCCCGGCCGGGCACCGTCTGCGCCTGTCGCTGTCCACCTCCTACTTCCCGCTGGCGTGGCCGTCGCCGACACCCGCCGAGGTGACGGTGTACACCGGTGGTGGTCTGCATCTGCCGGTGCGCCCGTCCCGAGCGGAAGATACGCATCTGCGCGAATTCGGTGAACCGGAAGCGGCTCCGGAGCTCGGGATCACCCTGCTGCAGCCGGGCGAGCACCATTGGCGGACCACCCGCGACCTCGCGACCGGCGTGTCGACCCTCGACATCCTCGACGACCAGGGGTCGTTCCGGATCGACGAGACCGGTACGGTCATCCGGCGTCGCACCCAGGAGTGGTTCAGTTTCGGGGGTAACGATCCCAACTCCGTCCGCGGCGAGACGCAGACCGTGCGGCGCTACGAGCGGGACGACTGGCGCACCGAGGTCCGTACCCGCACGATCCTCACGTCCACTCCGGAGGAGTTCGTGATCAACGCGGAGCTCGACGCCTTCGAACTCGACGACGATCACGGCGATCGTCGCGTCCACTCACAGAGCTGGCAGCGCCGGACGCCGCGAGATCTGGTGTGACGCACACGCGACATCCGGTGTGACGCACACGCGACATCCGGTGTGACGCACACGCGACATCCGGTGTGACACGCACACGGAAGCCCACCCCGCGATATGCCGGGGTGGGCTTCCTGCGTTCTGCGCGAACGGTTCTCAGTCGCTCCTGTGCGAATCACCGTCGACGTCGAAGTGCTCCTCGTACCACCTCTTCGCCTCGTCGAGCACATTCCTGCCGAGCCGGGCATGGGGCCGGACGTCGACGAGCAACGGTTCGTGGCCGGGACCGCGCCCGACCATCCTGCCCGCGAGGATCCAGACGAACCGACCGTCCTCGTCGCCGAACCCGGTGCACGTGCAGACACGGCGGGCGCCCCAGTCCTTGACGGGCCGGCGCCACCACGGCTCCGGAGCGAGGGTGGTGGCGACGAGCCCGGGCAGGGTCACGTTCGCCTCGCGATCGCGGCTCGGCCCGTCCTCGGCATCCGCCGCCGGACCCTTCGAATACCGCAGGTAGAGCAGCGGATCCGTCGCGACGTCGGCGAGCTGGTCGAGCGAGGCGATCAGCGGGATGTCGTCGGGATCGGGTTGGAAACCCCGCACGGACGTGTTCACCTTCGACTCCTCCTGCAGATCCCAGGGCGAAGTCGAAGGGTTCCCTGCCCACCGGCTACGAAACCCCGCACTGCGGTGGGGTCAGTAGGCGCCGTCGCTCGCGAGCACCGCGCGCACCGTCTTCACGACGATGAGCAGATCCTGCACCATCGACCAGTTCGCCACATAGAACAGATCGAGGCGGATGCGGTCGGCTTCGGACAGGTCGGATCGCCCGGAGACCTGCCACAATCCCGTCATGCCGGGTCGCACCAGGATGCGGCGCGGAACGAAGCCCGGGATCTTCTCGCCCTCGCCGACCGCGAGGGGACGCGGCCCCACGAGACTCATGTCGCGAGCGAGGACGTTGAACAACTGCGGCAGTTCGTCGATGCTCGTGCGGCGGATGAACCGCCCCACGGGCGTGATCCGCGGGTCGCGGGCGGACTTGTAGAAGGTCGCGTCCTCCTGACCGGTCTGCGCGCGGACCGTATCGACCATCCGGTCGGCATCGACGACCATCGATCGGAACTTCCACATCCGGAAGACGGTGCCGCCCAGGCCGACGCGTTCCTGCCGATAGAAGACCGGACCGCCGTCCTGGAGTTTGATCAGCGCGGCGACCACAAGCATGACCGGCGCCGCGATCGTGAGGGCGAGGACCGCGCACACGAGGTCGAAGGTCGTCTTGGCGATCCGATGCGACCCGCGGTACTGCGGCTCCTCGACGTGCACGAACGGCAACCCACCCACGGGATGCACCGACAGTCGCGGCAGGGCGATGTCGGTGACGCCGGGAGCCACCACGAGATCGACGCGATACGGCTCGAGTTCCCATGCGAGCTCGCCGATATCACCGTTCCCCCAGTGCGTTCCGGCAGCGATCGCGACGGTGTCGGCGCCGGAGAGCTTGACGGCGTTGATCACGTCGGTTTCCGCACCGAGTACCGGGATCTCCTGTCCGGCGACGGTGATGGTGCGCCCGCTCTCCCCCGTGTACCCGGTGGTGCACACGCCGGCGACGCGGTATCCGGCCGACGTGTCGCGGACGAACGATCCGACCATCGCATCCACCGCGCGTTCGGAGCCGACGACGAGCACCGAGGTCCGGAACTCGCCCCGCACACGCCGGCGTTCGATCGAACGACGGCACCATCGACGTCCGAGCGGCAGAACGACCAGGCCGACCGGCATGGCCAGCAACACGTAGACCCGGATCGTGTCGAGGTCGGTGGCGAACGAGTCGACGAGGAACGAGGCGATCGCGAGCAGACCGAAGGTCTGCAGGGTCGCCCTCGTGACGAGCCGGTACTCCTCCTCGCCGCTGCCCACGATCGGCTTCTTGCGAGTTCCGTTGAGTGCCAGAATCGCAAGCCACAGGCCGGCCACCACGATCGCCGAGGCGAGTCCCCGGGTCACCGAGGACCCCGGGTCGACCGGTCCACCGATCATCGTCCCGGCCCCCTGCGCCAGGACGACGGTAGTGACGACGATCGTCGTGTCGGTGATCGCCAGCGACCGGAGATAGGTGCGCTGCCATTGTCTGCGCGGGACACTTCCGTGACCGTCGCTCGTGTCGTGGGTCGGCGCGTTGCGGCGCGCCAACTCGGGTCCGATCCCCATACTTCTCCTGCTTGCCTACTCCACGCGAAGTGGCCCCGACAGCCAGATGAACGATTCGGTGATTATGTCCGTTTTCTCGAAGGAACGCGAATCCTGTTTCAGTGCAACGGATCACAGTGACGCGGGTGATTCCACCCTGAAGCGAAGAAGCTACGCGTAACTCGAATTACTTGTGCGTGTAGCTACTTCAGCAAAGAACACATTCATGAAGCCGCGACGAACGTAGCTCGGCCGGCGGCAGTGAGCCATGACGATCCCCCATCGAACCCCATCAGCAGGCCCCCGACCCGGGAGAAAGGTACAACAGAGACGAACCGGCGACAAGAGTTCGTCTACTCGTCGGTAGTATGATGTGAGTCACGCCGTTCCGATCCCCTCCCCGACCCAGTCGCGGATGTGCTGCCGGAAGTTTTCCGAGGACAGCGCGGCGACGGCCTCGTTACGGCCCTTCGGCACACCGTCGATCGCGGCGATGCACTCGGCGACCGCCTCCACCCTGTCCTCGCGGAAACACAACCCGTCGACCCCCTCGGCAACCGTCTCACCAGCACCTCCGAGCGCGTTGACGACCACACGCGCCCCTGCCGCACGTGCCTCGACGGGCATGATCCCGAAGTCCTCCACCGCAGGAAAGACGTAGACGTGGGCCTGCTGGTAGAGCGCGTAGAGCAGGGCGTCCGACGGTCGAGCGAGCACGTGGACCGGCACCGTCGCCTCGTCGGCGAGCTGCCGCAGCCGGCCCTCCTCCGGCCCCGATCCCGCGATCACCGCCGGCACCCCGGCGAGGTCGGCTGCCCGGATCACCCAATCCAGTCGCTTGTACGGCACGAACCTCGACGCCCCCAGCACGAAGGTCTCCGGAAGCCCCTCCAGCAGGGCGGATTCGGCGGCGGACAGTTCGTCACGCCAGTCGGGCACCGACGAGATGCGGGCCGTCTCGACGGGAGGGAAGATCACACGCGCCTCGACATCCCAGGACCGCTCGATGCGGCGACGCACGAAATCGCTGTTCGCGGCGAAGTGTGCACCCTCCCGCGCGCGACGCCGATCGAGGGCACGCAACGGAGGTGCCGCGCACCGCACCGCGGCCGAGGCACCCCGATCGTCGAGTTCCGGATTCCACAGGTAGCGCGCCGGAGTGTGTACGTAGACGAACTTCTCGAACCCGCTCGGTGCGCCCCGGAAGGTCACGTGGTGGGCGAAACAATGCGAGCTGACCAGGGCGAAGTCGTACGAACCGGGTCGGCGACGCCAGACGTACGGCATGGCCGACAACGCCAGCGCCTTGCTCCTACGCAGAGGTGTGCGTGCCAGACCGCTCTCGTGCACCGTCCGCCCCGGATACCGGTCGGCGTCGTCCCACAGGCACAGGACGTCGGCGTCGGGAAAGGTGCGGACGAACTCGTCGAGAACCTTCTCCGAACCTCCGTCGCGTGCGATCCATTCGTGCACCAAGATTCCAGGCACAGCCATCCCTCCGAAGACCCCGAGCCGATCGGGAGGGTACTTTATGACCCTGCCAACGCCGAGAGGTAACGGGTCGGCACAATCCCTCGATACGAATGCGTCCGAACGGCAAGAAGATTCAGGGTCCGAGACGAGGCGGGAAATCACCCCCTCTTTCACCCCCTCGACAGTGGAGGTCACGGAGTGGATGTGCGACACGCGTCGTGGTTCGGCGACCCTGCGTCCCCGATCCTCGGGCACGTCCACCTTCCCGCCGACCGCCGCGCGCGCGGCGCGGTGGTGCTGTGCCCACCCCTCGGCAAGGAACACCTCGACACCTATCGAGGCGTCAAGGCTCTCGCCGAGCAACTCGCCGAGCGGGGACTCGCGGCAGTGCGCTTCGACTACACGGGCACCGGAGACTCGGCCGGCGATCAGGATTCGCCCGACGCGGTCGCGGCATGGCAGCGCAGCGTCGTCACCGCAGTGGAGACGGCCCGCGCGAGCGGCGCCGAGCACATCACCGTCGTCGGACTGCGCGCCGGCGCACTGATCGCGGCGACGGCACTTCCCGAGTGCGGACCGGCCGACGCCGTCGTGCTGTGGGATCCGATCGTCTCGGGCCGAGCGATGTTGCGCGAACAACGCGCCCTCTACCGTCTCGCCCTCGGCGCCGACGATCCCGAAGACCCCCGGGTTTCGATCGTCGGCGGGGTTCTCGCCCCCGAAGCTGCCGACGCGCTCGGCGCCCTGAAGATCGATCCGAGGTCGCTGAACGGCACACGAACCCTGCTCGCGACCCGACCCACAGCCCGCGAGACCGCCGCGGTGTCGGCGCTCGCCACGGCACTCGGCGGTGACGAGGTCTCCCTCGACGCCCACGAATCCTTCGTCACCCCCAGCACACTCCACTCCGCGATCCCGACCGAGCAGCTCACCCGGATCGCCGATTGGGTAGTTGCGGACGCGCCGGCCGCCACCCGCGAGGTCCACTTCCCCGAGTGCGGCCGCGCGGTCGTCGCGACCACCGACTCCGGGCTCCCGATCCACGAGAGCGTCGAATATCTCGGCCCGAACGAGATGTTCGCGCTGCGCACGCACGGGGTCGCCCCCGAACGGTTCGACACCGAGGGGTTCGGCACCGAGGGGTTCGGCACCGAGGGGTTCGGCACCGACAGGTTCGGCGCCCCGCGCCGGTCCACCCCGACGGTGTTGTTCTTCGGCACCGCCTACGAGCACCGACTCGGCCCGAGTCGTCTCTGGGTCGAGCTCGCACGCGAGTTCGCCGCGCACGGCATCTCCACTATCCGGTTCGACCGGACCGGGGTCGGCGATACCGGCACGGCACACGGGGCGACGCCCACGCCGCTGTACTCCGACGACTCCGACCGCGACGCCCTCGATGCTGTCGCCGCCCTCGGCATCGATCCGCAGGACCTCGTGGTGATCGGCCTGTGTTCGGGTGCGTGGTACTCGTCGTGGGTCGCCCTCCGGGGTGCAG
This sequence comes from Rhodococcus sp. 852002-51564_SCH6189132-a, assembly GCF_001665495.1. NCBI lineage: Bacteria > Bacillati > Actinomycetota > Actinomycetes > Mycobacteriales > Nocardiaceae > Rhodococcus > Rhodococcus sp. 852002-51564_SCH6189132-a. Next base: position 35,260 of record NZ_LZMJ01000022.1, on the reverse strand, counting down.
CACACTCCGCCGTGCTCGTGAACGTGATCCTGTGGTGCACCCACCGCCGGAAGTCGTTGCGCGCAGATCTCGGTCCGAACGCACCCGATGTTCCGGCGATCGCAGCCCCGACGGAACCGCAGACGATCTCCCTGCGAGCCCGCATCAAACCGTGGGCGCAGAAGTACCTGCCCTATCCATTGTGGCTGCTGCTGAGCCGAATCGGCGTGACCCAGGTTCCCGAGGTCGGGTTGGAGGCACTGCGTCGCGCGGGTGTGTCGACCACGGTCGTGCTGTCCGCCGAGGACCACCGGTGGTTCCTGACCCAGCGCGGAGAAGAAGGACTTCGCCGCCTGCGCCGACGGGGCTTCACCGGGGACATCCTCACCAGCGAGGTCGGTGAGCACAGCGGTCGGCAGCGGGACGGGCGCGAGTTCCTCCGCACGGCGGTCACCTCGACCGTGCTCTCCCGTTTCGGGTCCCGCACCGCGGATCCCGCTGCAGGCGAGTACGTCTCATGACTCCTGTGCTGATGCTCGCCGTTCCGGTCGTGCTCGTGCTGGGTGTGTTGCTCTGGCGGCGACCCCAACGCGGGTTGCTGGCGATCGCCGCGCTCACGCCGTTCCACGGCCTGCTCGCCATCGTCCCCGGCGGTGAATCACTGTCGCCGTGGAAGGAGGGGCTGCTGCTCCTCACCCTCGCCGCGACCTTCGTCAGCCCCTACCGACGGCGGCTGCCGGCACCGTCCTATCCGTGGTGGCCGGCCGTGGTCGCATGGGTGGCAATCGGAGTCCTGTCGGCGTTGCTCGTCTCGGGGCTCGCCGGCATCATCGCCATCAAGATTACCTACTTCTACCTCGTCATCCCGGTGATCCTGTGGCGTGCACCGTTCGACGCCCGCGACCGCGACCACCTGGTGACGATCCTCATGGGCACGACGGCCGTCACCGCCGTCATCGGACTCGCGCAACAGGTGATCGGCGGTGAGCGACTCGCCGAACTCGGCTACCGCTGGGACGAGCATCTGCGCATCAGCGGCGGAATCCTGCGCAGTTTCAGCACGTTCACGACACCCTTCGCCTTCGGCCTGTTCGTGATGATCGGACTGATCGTGGGGTGCTCGGTCTCCTTCGCCGATCCGCACCGGCTCCGCAACAGACTGTTCCTGTGCGCGACACCGATCATGGTGCTGGGCATGGGTGTGACGATCGTGCGCGCCAGCTACATCGGTCTCGCCGTCGCATTGTTGTGGCTGGCGGTCCACCGCTACCGCACCCTGCTCCTCGGTTTCGGCGCCACCGCGGCGCTCGCACCGCTCGTCCTCTTCGCCGTGCCGAGTTCGATTCTCGCTCCACTGTTCTCCTCGTCGAGCCTCGGTGAGCGCGGGGACGGCTGGTCGCAGACCCTGTCGTCGCTGTGGGTGCACCCCTTCGGTCAGGGTCTCGGCGCGACCGGCTCGGCTGCCGCCGACACGGTGGCCCAGAGCAACCCGATGCTGTCGGAACTGTCGTACACGGCGGCCGTGCAGTTCGGGTTCATGCCCTATCAGCCCGACAACTACTACATGAAGCTCGCCGTGGAACTCGGCCCGATCGGCGTGTGGCTGTTCGTCCTCGTACTCGTGTGCGCCGCGGTCTCGACGCTGCGTGCATCCCGGGTGCTGAGCGGGCAGGACGCCGCACTCGCACTCGGGGTGAGCGGCACGATCGTCGCGGCGGCGGTCGCCTCCACCGTGGCGACCTATCTGGAGATCTTCCCTCTCGACGTCTATTTCTGGCTACTGTTAGGAACTGTCGGATGCGCACTGACGCAACACTGGTCACCTCACCGAAGCTCGCTCACCGCATCGGATTCGGCGCCCTCGCACTCCGTCCGTCCGGCAGTGGAGTCCAGACCTACGTCCGCGAGCTGCTGACCGCGCTCGACCCGTTGTTCCCCTCGGCTGCGCTGCGCGCGACGGTGCAGTGCGATGCCGTGAGTGAACTGCCCCCTCGCGTGACCCCGTCGGTACGACCGGTCGCCGACGGGGTGCGGCGGATGCTGTACGCCAAGATGCCCGTCCGCGGGGTCGACCTGTTCCACAGCCTCGACGTCGACCTGCCCGTCCTGTGTTCCGGTGTCACCGTCTCGACGTTCCACGATCTCGCCGTCTTCGACACCCCGTGGGCGTTCAGCAAGTACCGCGCCGCCGGTGAGCGCGCGCTGCTGCGCGATGCCATGCGACGGGCCGACGTGCTCGTCGCGGTCTCGAACTTCACCGCCGAACGTCTCCACGCGCTGTGCGGCCGCGACGCGGCGGTCACCCCGCTCGCCCCCGCGGCGTGGGCGAAACCTCCCACTCCCGAGGAGATGCGGGACATCCACCGGGTCTACCGGCTGCCCGAACGGTTCGTCCTGCAGGTCGGCACCGTCGAACCCCGCAAGGACGTCGCGCTCGTCGCCGACGCGTGCCGTATCCTCGACGTCCCGCTGGTGCTCGCCGGAGCCGGATCCACCGGACCCCACGCACCGGCCGGTTCGATCGGTCTCGGTTACGTTCCCACCGCACACCTTCCCGCGCTGTACGCCGCAGCGACCGCCGTCGCATACGCCTCACGCTACGAGGGTTTCGGGTTACCGCCGCTCGAGGCGATGGCGTGTGGTGGGGCGGTGGTGACGAGCGCTGTCGGTGCACTGCCCGACGTCGTCGACGACGGAGCGCTGCTCGTCACCGAACACACCGTGACCTCGTGGACCGCGGCCCTGCGCGTCGTCGTCCACGACCGTGATACCGCGGATACGCTGCGTACCCGTGGACGCGAGGTCGCCGCGACCTCGACATGGACGCGCACCGCCGAGCTCACGCGCGATGCCTACCGCTCCGCGGGCCTGAGAATCTGACGAGGCCGTCGCGTGGGTAGACATTCGCTGGCCGACCGGATGGCCGAAACCGTCGTGATGGAGCGGATCGTCGCGGCGCACGACCCCGGCGGTACTCTCCACGAACCGCAGACCCCGGAGCTCGACGGGCGGGCCGCGCGACGCAACACCGTCGTGATGCTCGGCAGCCGGTTGGCCGTCGCCTCGATGGGCTGGGCCGGTTCGATGATCGTCGCCCGCGCGTTGGCACCGGACGACTTCGGCAAGTTCTCCTTCGTCTTCGGCCTGCTCGGGTTGCTGTCCGTCGTCACCGATCTCGGCGTGGGCCGAGTGGTGCTCGCCAAGCTCGTCGAGTGCAATCCGTGGGAGGTCTCCTACGTCACCACCGCGTTCATCGCGTTGCGCGGTGTGCTCGGTCTGCTCGGGTACGCGCTGGCCATCGGGTACGTGCTGCTGCTCGGATACTCGTCCGATGTCGTCTGGGCGACGGTGATCGCCGGTCTCGTCGTGGTGATCGCGACGCCCAACAACGCCCTGTCGGTGATGTACCAGAGTCGACTACGCATGGCATCGGTCGCGGTCGCCGAGACCTTCGGCCAGCTCGCGCAGCTGATCGCCACCATCGCCGCGGTGCTGTGGAATCCGGTGCTGCTCGTGCTCGTCGTGCCGGCCGTGATCAACGAGGTCGTCGGCGCAGGCATCCTCGTGCGCGGCGTGCGAGCGGGCAAGGCCGGTCCCCTGCCCGCCGCACGTGCCCAGTTGTGGCGGTGGCGCGAGATGCTCGTCGAGGCCATCCCCCTCAGCATCGGTTTCGCTCTGCTCACCCTGCTGTCGAAGATCGACGTGCTGATGCTCGGGCGGATGGACACTTTCGACTCGGTAGGTCTCTACACCGTCGGATACAAGTTCGCCGACCTGCTGTCGATGGTGTCGTCGACCGTCGTGGGTCCGGTGACCACGCTGCTGGTCGCCACCTGGCCGGCGCAGAGCGAGATGTTCCGGCAGCGCACGCGGGAGGCGGCGATGCTCCTCGCGGTGCTGGGCGCGACCGCTACCGCGGCCTTCTGGTCGTCGGCGGACGGCGTGCTGTCCCTCCTCTACGGCGAGCGGTTCGCCGAGGCGGCCGGCGCCTCGCGCATGCTGGTGCTCGGCAGCGCTCTGTCGATGCTCACCGAACTCGGTCTCATGGTGCTCATCGCGACCGGACGCCACCGCGTCTACCCGTGGGTGGCACTGGCCGCGCTCGCCGGGAACATCGGTGCGAACCTCGTCCTCATCCCCCGCATGTCGTTCGACGGGGCGGCGCTGGCGACGGTGCTCACCGAGGCTGCGATGCTCGTCGCGATCTGGATCGTGGTGGTCCGGAGCGTCCGGATCAGGGGTCTGTTCCCCTTCACCCAGACCATGGCGATCGCGATGCTGGGTGTTTCGGTGGCCGTGTGGATGTCGCTCTTCGCGGAACGCTACGATCTTCCCTGGCCCGTCACCGCTGTCCTCTCGGCTGTCTGTGTTCTGGCCGGAACCCATGTCCTTCCCATCACCGGCGGGCTCGGCCTCGCCGGTCTCGTCAAGTCCCGTTGAGGTTGCAGTGTCCCTTTCGCGGTCGATGCCGCGTCGCGTGTCGCGGTCCATGCCGCTCCGCGCCGTTCTCACCCTTGTCGGTGTGTTCGCTCTGTCGTGTACCCAGAGCACCGAGGCACGCGACTGCCGAACAGATCTGACCGCCGACAGTCTCGGGGTCGCGACGGGAGCCGGTCTCGACTCCCTCGACGCCGACGACCTCGACGCGTACATGTCGAAGGTCGCCGACAGCGGCGCCGGCTGGATCCGGTTCGACATGGACTGGTCGATCATCGAACCCGCGCGCGGACGCTTCGACTGGAGGGGCACCGACCGGGTCGTCGCCGCGGCCGACGCGCACGACCTGCAGGTGCTGGGCCTGCTCACCCACACTCCGCACTGGGCGCGGACGTCGGAGGCCGACCCCGGCGATCCGCACGGGATGCCTGCCGACCCCGGCGAATTCGGGCGCTTCGCAGGCGACGTCGCCGATCGCTACTCGGACAGAGTCACGCACTGGGAGATCTGGAACGAGCCGAACCTGACGGCCTTCTTCACCCCGCAACCCGACGTCGGCGCGTACGCCGACCTGCTCGTGGCGGCGTCGGAGGCGATCCGCAACGTCGACCCCGGGGCGGTGGTGATCACCGGAGGCCTGTCCCCCGGCACCGACAACGGCTCCGACATCGCCCCGACGACCTTCCTCACCGAGTTGTACGATCAGGGCGTGTCGCCGGCCTTCGACGTGGTGGGCATGCATCCCTACAGCTATCCCGCTCTCCCGTCCGACGCCTCGACCTCCGACTGGAACTCCTTCTACCGCATGCGCGAGATGCGCACCGTCATGGTCGAGCACGGGGATTCCGACAAGCCCATCTGGGCAACGGAGTTCGGGGCACCGACGGGCACGGACACCGACGCGGTCGGGCCCACGGAGCAGGCCGACATCCTGCGCGACGGGATCACCGAGCAACGCGCGTTGGGCTTCGTCGACAAGCTGTTCGTCTACAGCCTCCTCGACCGGGGCACCGAGGTGGCCGATCGCGAACAGAACTTCGGGGTCCTCGCGCACGACGGGTCGCCCAAGCCGGCCTGGGACGTGCTGCGCACGGCCGCGGTCACTCCCGGTTGCCTCTGATCAGCAGCGATTCGACGTGAGAGCATCGCGCGCCGCCAGGCGCAGGGGACGGACGAGGTCGGCTCCGAGATCCGCGGCGCGGAGGGTCCATCGGTGGTGCGGTCGCGAGGTGGGGACGGCGACGATCCGCCCCACCCGGTAGTCACCATTCGACCACTGCTCCTTGAATTCCGATGTGCCGAGCAGATAGTCGAAGCGGTCGATGCCCAGCTCGTCGTGGCGGTCGGCGAGGTGGCGCTGCAGCAACTGTCCGGGCTGGTAGCGGCGTGCCTCGGGATGGAAGCGGCTCAACCACATCTCGGCCGTGGTCCCGGTGCGGAACATGATCTCGTGTGCCGTCCATCGGTCGCCGACGAGTAGGCCCACGATGAGCAGCCGGCCGGCGCGGGCCTCGGCGTCGAGCAGCGGCCGGGTGAACGCGGTGAACGGCGGCGCACAGAAGTTGTCGCGCCCGCTGTGTGCGTCGGCGGCCGCGGCGACCGCGGTGATATCGCGCCACCTCTGCGCGAGATGGTCCGGATCGCGCACCACTTCGACGGAGACCGGGGTGCCTTCGCGTTCCAGCGAGCGTTCGAGCCGAGACAGTGTTCTCAGTGTGCGCCGACCACGCAGCGATTCGGCGCCGGCACCGGTGGCGACATCGACGGTCAGGCACCGCTCGGTTCCGGCGATGTCGATGCTCCAGCGAGGCGAGGCATGCAGCATCTCGACGAGAGGGTCGGTGAGATCGACGTGGTCGAGTTGCAGTGCCATGTTCCGATCGGCGATGCCGTCGAGCAGGTCGGCGAGCGCGGCCTCGTCGGTCGTGAGGAAGGTTCCTATCGTGGCGAGGCCGTGAGCCGGGAGTCGTAGAGCGGTGACCCCGAGACGGGTGCGGGCGTGCAGGGGCGCGAGTCCGACGAGGCGCCCGTCGCGCCGAACGGTGCACACGGCCGATCGGCCGCGCCCCATCCGATTCCAGGCCAGTACGTAGGAGGGGCGGGTCGCGACGCGCCGACCCACCTCCTGGGCGAGATCGTCCCATTCCGCGGAGAGCCGGACTGCGGATGTTTCGTCGTGGATCTCGAAATTCACGGTGCGCATGCACCGGAACCTTCGGTCCACGAATCCCGCATCTTCCGGCCTCCTGCTCGTTACAGTGAATTCGCGGCGTCGGTCTGCCGCTCGCTCCACCGCAAGAATCGCAGGTCGGCGGCGCGACGTTACGACCGATGCCTGAATTGTCCGAATGGTACATCAGGAGAGTCGATGGGTCGTCTCGCACAAGTTGCACTGGCCACAGCCCTCTCGTGCACCCTCGCCGCACTCGCAGCGTGCGCTCCACCGCCCCAACCCCCTCCGCCGACCACCTGCGCGAGCGACGACATCGGCATCGCCGCCGGCGCACCGCTGATGTATCTGCCGGACTCCGAACTCGACCGCGAACTCGACACGATCCGGGCGGTCGGCGCCCGGTGGTTGCGCGTGGACATCGACTGGTCGGTGATCGAACCGAACCGCGGACAACAGAACTGGTCGGTGCCCGACCGTGTGGTGGATCGTGCTCGGGCCCGCGGACTCGAGGTGGTCGGCATCGTCGCGTACACCCCGGCCTGGGCGCGCGTCGCGGGCGGCGGCGACACTCACGGATACCCCGCCGACCCGGCAGCCTTCGCCGGTTTCGCCCGGCAGGCGGCACAGCGCTATTCGACCCGCGTGACGCACTGGGAGATCTGGAACGAACCGAACCTGACGAACTTCTTCCGTCCCCGTCCCGACGTCGGCAAGTACGTCGAGTTGCTCGCCGCGGCCGCTCCGGCCGTCAAGTCCGTGCAACCGAATGCCCGGATCCTCAACGGCGGACTCGCACCGGCGGTGGACAACGGTTCCGACATCTCCCCCGTCACCTACGTGCAGCAGCTCTACGCGCGCGGGGCGCACCAGTACTTCGACATCCTCTCCGTCCACCCCTACAGTTATCCGGCACTGCCGTCCGATGTGAGCACGCAGAGCTGGAACACCTTCTACCGCATGCGTCTGATGCGCGACACCATGGTGCAGTACGGCGACGCCGCGACACCGGTGTGGGCCACCGAGTTCGGCGCCCCGACCGGCACCGCCGCGAACGCGGTGAGCACGCAACGGCAGGCCGACATCATCGCCGACGGTATCGCAGAGGCCCGCCGGCTCGGCTGGGTACAGAAGGTTTTCGTCTACTCGATGCGCGACCGCGGGACGAACCAGGCCGACGTCGAGCAGAACTTCGGGCTGCTCTACCAGAACTTCTCGGCCAAGCCCTCACGCGCCGTGGTCGCTTCGGCGACCTCCGGATGCGCGGCCGCGAACGACACACTCGAGTCCACGAACACCCCGGCCGACGCGGTGTGGTGACGGGGTGTGCTGACGATCAGGCACCGAGCGCGTCGGTGATCCCGTCGAGGATGCGATCGAGGATCGGCCCCGACGTCGCGAAGTTGATGCGCAGGAAGTTGCGTGCGCCCGACCCGAACCGCACCCCACCGTCGGCGAGGACACGTCCCCGATCGCGGACGGTCGACACCGGATCGTCGATGCCGAGCGGCCCGGTGTTCAACCACGTCAGGTAGGTACCCTGCGGCAGGTGGTGCCGCAGATCCGGAATCCGTTCGCGCAGAACCTCGTCCACCCGTCGACGGTTCCGGTCGAGGACCTGCAGCAGGTCGCGCTGCCATGCACCGCCCTCGCGCCACGCGGCGAGCGTCGCGACCACGCCCGGCACCGAGACCGTCCCGTACAGGTCGAACGGCTCCGCGTCCCGGCGCTTCAACAGGGCCTCGGAGCCGTAGTGCACCACCGCGCACCGCATCCCCGCGAGATTGAACGCCTTGCTGGCGGAGGTGAGAGTCACCGTGCGGGCAGCGGTCTCCGGCCCGAGCGAGGCGAACGGGATATGCCGGTGCGGTTCGTAGATCAGTTCGGCATGGATCTCGTCGCTGACGACGAGCATGTCGAGCCGTTCGGCGAGATCGGCGATCCGCTCGAGTTCCTCACGCGTAAGCACCCGTCCGGTGGGGTTGTGCGGGTTGACGAGCACCAGCACCCGCGGACGACGACGCGCCGCCAACAGCTCGAACACATCGAAGTCGAGCACCCACCCGTCGCCCCGGTCGACGAACGGAAAGTCGATCTGCTGCAGACCCATCCGTCGCACTGACGCGAGGAACGGCGGGTAGTTCGGTGTCTGGATCGCCACCGCATCGCCGCGCGTGGTGCTCAGGTGCAACACGAGCTGCAACGCCTGGATGAGATCCGTCTGCTCGCGCACGGCTCCGGGATCGGGTTCCCATCCGTAGCGCGTTCGCATGCGCTGTGCGAACTCCTCGCGCAGCGGCGTCCCGTGGAACCAGTCGGGATAGCCGAGATCGCTACGGTCGACCAGCTCGTGCAGCGCACGCGCGATCGGCGGTGCGACCGGGAAATCCATGTCGGCGACCCAGGCGGGGGCCAGCCCGTCGGCGGCCGCCCGTGCCCACTTGGCGCCGGACCGCACCGACAGAGCATCGAAGTCGAGGTCGTCGAACCCGGGCACCCCAGGACCGCCGACCGAGAGGCGCTCGTCGCGGGTCATGGTGAGAGAATCGCACGGTTCGCGGCAGTACGCGCGGCGAAGTCAGGCAGCCGGTCGTTGGCCCGTGACGAAGAAGATCAACCGATCGGCGACGTCGACGGCCTGGTCGCCGAACCGCCCGTAGAAACGCGCGAGGAGTGCGGTGTCGACCGCGGTCCGGATGTCGCCGTCCCATTCGGGGCTCTCGAGCAGGGTGAGCAGTCGCGAGTGCACCGCATCGAGTTCGGTCTCGATGGCGTGTGTGCCCTTGATCGTCTCGAGGTCGAAGTCGGTGAACGCGTCGCGCAGGATCGCGACGATCTGCGCGGCGAGTTCGGCCATCCGGCGAAGATCGTCGCGCAGGAGGTCGTACACCAGCGACTCGGGATGGCGACGCCGTACGACCCGCGCGATGTGCAGGCTCAGTTCGCCCATCCTGGTGAGATCGCCCGTGATACGAACCGCGGAGAAGACCAACCGCAGGTCGGCGGCCACGGGACCCTGCAGGGCGAGGATCCGCACCGCTCGCTCGGCACAGTCGGTGTCGAGTTCGGCGATCCGTGCATCGAGATCGAGGGCGGCCTGGGCTGCGTCGAGATCGGTGTCGAACAGGGCGCGAGTGGCCAGGTCGAGCCCTTCGGCTGCGACCGCGGCGAGCTCACCGAGACGTTCGACCAGGTCGTCGAGCTGTCCTCGGAACAACTCCCTCATGTCTCGCTCCCTCCGTCGCCCGGTTCACGGCACGTGTACCCGGCTGGTCCTCTGTGCAGTCCTGGAGACGAGCCTAACGGCGCGCGTCGACGACACTCTCGGTGGCGACGTCCTCGGAGGGCGATGCGGAGCCCGCACCGTCTTCCATGCGGGCGAGATGAGCCTTGATCCATTCGGTGCTTCCCGGCGTCGCGGTGCTGTGCTGCGGTGTGCCGGCAATGCAGATAGACAAATCATTTTCCTCGTCGTGACGCCGATGTGCTCGGCTGCGCAGGCCAAACCCATCCCCTGGAGTGACCGCCATCACTATAGCCTGTCGGCGCGAAGCTTCAACTCGGGCGGGAACACGGTCAGTAGCGCGACGTCTCCCGAGATTCGCCGTAACCGTTCTGCTCGGGATGAGCGTGCCCGTCCCGGTAGCTCTGTTGGTCGGCGTATCCGTAGTCGTGCCCCTCGTCGTAGCGGTACTGCCGGTAGGCCGAATCCTGGGGCGGGACGAACAGCGACTCGGGTTGCGACGGCACCGGCTGCGGAGCCCGGTGACGGTCGTCGGGCACCGGTCGCGGTGCAGGCGCCGCAGGTGCAGGTGCAGGTGCAGGTGCGGGCTGAGGTGCGGCGGCCGGGACGGGAGCCGGGGGCTCGGGAGCCGCCTCCACGGCCGTTTCGCGGCGCCGGGCCGGAAGCACGGGCACCAACTCGCGTCCTGCACCGAGCAGGACGAGACGCGTGGGCACCTCGATCTCGGCCAGGGCACGCAGTGTGTCCTCCGCCTGCGCTCGCTCCTCGGCCCCGGCCTGCAGCACGATCACGGCAAGCGCGAGCCCCTCGGTCTTCGCGCGGATCCACCACTGTTCCCCGACTCCGCAGCACACGATCCGGTTGCGGGCATCGCCGAAGGCGTCGGTCTCGACGGTCACGCCCTCGCCGGTGAGGAGGAGGATGTGGTCGCCGAGCGAAGCGCGCTGTCCGAGCATGACGATCGTGTCGAGAGGAAGCGTCTCCCGATCGTCGCGCTCGATCTGCACAGCTGTCCGGTGGCGACGCGCGACCCGCCGGGCCCAGGCCGGGCTGTTCGACGCTCCGAAGCGTCCGTTCAGCGCGACCAGCAACTCGGCGACGAGGACGAACACGGCGAGAAAGGCGACCGCGGCCTCGGCGCGCGGCATCGGGGACACCTTCGTCCCGGTACCGGCGGGCATCGACAGCACCTGGAGGTATTCGAGGCTCGCGCCCGAGCGTGCCTGCCGGAGCTGCTCGAGCCGCGCATCGAGTTCGGCCTGCACCACCGGATCGGCTACGCCCTCCTCGTCGGTGGCGATACTCGCGGCGAGGTCGGCACGCAGACCGGCGACGACCGCGTCCAGCTCGGCGATGCGCGCGTCGAGGGCGACGCGATTGCGTTCGGTCTGCGCGCGGTCGAGCTGCGTGACGACCGTCTGCGCGAGCCGGTCGGCGTCGGCCTGCGAGTCGTCGCGGGCGGTCACGGTGAGCAGGGTGGGCGACGAGCCGTAGCCGACGTCGATCCTCGACGGCAGCTTCGCGGGGTCCTCGTTCGTCTCGGCTGCGATCGCGGCCACGACCGCCGAGTCCTGCGACAGCGCGACATAGGGAGCGATGAGCTGCCCGAGGGTCGCGTCGTTGCCGGACACGGATGCCGACGAGCGGATCTCCGCGACGAGCGACGACTCGTACACCCCGGGGCCGCTGTCACGGACGAAGAAGACCGCGACCGCGGCGAGCGCGGCGACGAGTGCGGCGGGCACGGCCACGCGAGCGAGATCGCGGGCATGCCCCACAAGATCGACGGTGGGAGGAACACCGAGCTCACGACGCAGTTCGGCGTCGCGGATGCTTCGTTCGGACACGATGCACAGGCCTTTCGCTGTCGCCCCGGGGAGTGGGCACGTCGCCAGTGTGTCGCGACGAATCGGGCAAATGTTACCGACCCGAACGTCCGTCAGCTGCCGAGCAGCCAGCGCGGACGGGACCACATCTGCCAGGTCTCGGCGACGCGCGCTCCGGCCGCGAGATAGAGCGGGGTGACACGCGGCCTGGTGAGTCCGCACATCGCGACCGGGCCGCGCTGCGTGTGGGTGTGGGCGGCGCCGGCCCGAATCAGCCGGTTCGCGTATCCGCGACGTTGCCGGCCGGTGCGGGTGCCGAGCGACCACACCGTCCGGATCGGTCCGCTGTCGACGAGCAGGGTGCAGGACTGCAGAGCTGCAGCCCCGTCGTCCGCATCCGCGTCGTCGAAGATCCCGATCACCTCGACGCCGGTGGTGCGGGCGACGACGTCGGCGTAGGCGACCGCGGCGGTCCCCGGGGCGATCCCGAAGGTTGCGGCGGCGAGTTCGCGGGCATGCACCATGTCGTCCTCGCCGAGAACCCGAAGGCCCGGATCGATCGGAGCGTCGTGGGCGACGAGGTAGGTCAGGTCCAGCGAACCTGCACACACCCAGCCGTTGTCGGCGAGAACCTGGGCGGCGCCGAGGCCGTCCCCGGCGAGCAGGACGATCGACGGGTGACCGGCCTCCGTCAGCGTCTCGTAGACATGCTGGGCGTGAGCGGTCACGTCGCCGCCGTGGACGAGCGCGAGGTTGTAGTCGGGGTCGGGGGCTGCGGTGATGCCGATCCACCAGCCGTCACCCTCGGACCAGTGGCCCCCGGACGTCAGCGGCCGCATGCTCGCGCCGTACGCACGTCGCAGTTGCAGCGACGATGCGAGAACCGTCGCGATCGAGGCGGCGTCCACCCCTTCTCCTTCCACTGCCACAGAAATCGACCCCGGACCACATCTACAGGGTCGGCACGAAAACGGCATCGGCGGCCCCCGATGGGGGCCGCCGATGCCGTCACGTGCGGATCGGAGTGTGGACTCCGATCAGAGGTAGGCGCCGATCAAGTCGCGCAGGAACTTGATCGCGAACTGGAGCGGGTCGACCGGCTCCGGCTGCGACTGGGGGGCCTGCGGAACATTGTCGGCCTGGGGCGCGGCCTCGCCCTGCGGCGCGGGCGCGGACTCGGCCTGCGGCGCGGGCGCGGACTCGGCCTGCGGCGCGGGCGCGGACTCGGCCTGCGGCGCGGACTGCGCCTGCGGAGCCGACTCGCCCTGCGGTGCGGACCCGCCGTCGCCGACCGTGACGGAGATGCCACCGGTGAAGGGGCGACCGGACGCGTCGAAGATGTTCTCGTACTGCGCACCCGAGGCGTCCTGGCAGCCCCAGAAGACGTTGTAGGTGCCGTCGGTGATCGACTCCGGGCCGGCCTGCAAGGGTGCGCCGTCCTTGATGTACAGCGCGCTCGAGGTGCTCGTGTTGGTCACCGAGAAGCTCGTGCCGGCGGGCTGCGCGTCGATGCGACCCGACGGATCGGCCGTGTCGACGGTGCCCGGCTTCAGGACGTAGGTGACGCAGGTGACGCCGCGGTCGACGTCGGCGCGCGTCAGATCGAAGTCGACGACGATGGCGCCGTTCTCCGCCTTCGCCGAGACGCTCGGACCCGCAGCGGACGAGACGCCCGGAACGACCAGTGCCAGCAGTGCGGCACCGGAGGCCGCGACTGCAGCCTTCTTCGCAACAGAATTCATCGATTTTCCTCCCCGTATTTCGATGTCGGCGACCACTTTCGTGAGCGGCACGCCGTCGACCGTGCCCGACGCGCGTAGAACGCGGGCACATATACGAGAACGTTACCGCTAGATGTCGTTGCTGTCGCGACGAGGTGGGGCATCGGCCCGGGCGGCCCGATCCACATGCCCGAGATCACGATCCGGCTCCACGAGATCACGCACTCGCCGTTTGAGCACGACGATCTCGGGAAAGCCCTTGTCCTCCTTGCGGTCCCACACGACCGTGTCGTCGACAACGATGCGGAACACTCCCCCCGTCCCGGGAACGAGCGCGACCTCGCCGAGAGCGGTACCGAAGGTGTTCAGCATTTCCTGCGCCATCCATCCGGCGCGCAGCAGCCACTTGCACTGCGTGCAATAGGTGATCGCGACGCGGGGAGCCTGCTCGGTCATGAGCGACAGGATATCTCCGCCGGAAACAGGCCCGAGAATAGGTGAAGCCCCGGCAATCGTGGTGGTGGATCGGCCGGGGCTTCTGCACGGACCGGCGATGGGGGGTAGCCGACCCGTGCGGCCGTCCTCACATGGGGGACAGGAGGACGACGCGGAACCGAGTCTAGACACGAGAAATTGTTACTCGCGAGTATCGCGCAGGCGGACGTCCGGCGTGTCAGGAAGCGACGGGAGGATTCGCAGGATCGCGCTGCTCCCGCTGCATCTCGACGAGCTGTTCCTCCCTCTCGGAGACGAACAGGAACCGACCGACCGCGAGCGCGCCGAGAGCCGAGAGGCCCAGCCACGCCGCCAGCGACGATGCGATCCACACCCACATGGCTCACAGTGTGCGCGAATCCGCCGGGAACACCAAACATCGGCGATCACAACATGGTTGCAAAAGCAATACTCGAGGCCGCCTCACGATGTGACGCCCGTCGCCCACAAGGCGTTCACCATGGCCGGCAACGTGACTTCGATGTCGTGGCGCTCCTCCACCCGGCGACGCGCGGTGACGGCAATGTCGTTCCGCAGGTCGGGATCGGACATCAGTCGCCGCAACGCCTCTGCCAGAGCCTTCGCATCGCCGGGCGGAACGAGCAGTCCCGCGCCGTCGGCCAGATGCTCGGCGGTCCCTCCGTGATCGGTGCCGACGACGGGCACACCGTGCGCCATCGCCTCCAGTGCGACCAGGGGCCCCGCCTCCGGTGAGGTGCTCGCGGAGACCATCACGTCCCACACCGCGAAGACCTCGGCGGGATCGACCCGACCCAGGAACGACACTCGTCCGCGCAGGTCGGGGGCGTGTGCGCGACGCCGCAGTTCGTCGAGGAAGGCTTCGTCGCCGGGGAACGGTTCCCCCGCCACATCGAGACGGATCCCGGGCACCTCGGCCACCGCCTCGAGAAGGACGCGGTGTCCCTTCCATTCCGTCACCGACGCGAGGATGCCCACGCGCACGGTCGAGGCATCGGGAGTCGAGGCATCGGGAGATGTCGACCGGGACGGAACAGGCGGGATCGGGACGCCGTGCGGTGCGACGACCACCGGATATCCGCATTCACGGACCGGCACGGCCGAGGCCCGCGAGACGGCGACCGCTCCACCCACGGCACCCCTGCCCATCCGGGCGACGATGCGCTGCTTACGGGAGGACAGAGTGTCGTGCACCAGCCACCCGGCACGTTCACGGTGGGACGTGCCGAGCACGGCGAGCCGCAGGGACGGCAATGCGAACAACGAGTTGCACACGACCCGCGGCCGCTCCGCGGAGAGCACGCGACGGAGCCTGCGCGCTCCCACCAGCCACCGCACCGGAAGACCCGCCAGGCCCGCGATCCGCCCGACTCCCCTCTGACCCCACATGCCCAGCCGGGGCAACCGGACACGGACGCATCCGGCCGGGAGGGCGTCGGCGAGCGGCCCGTCAGGGCACGCCACCACGACCCGACGCCCCTGCGCGAGAGCGACGTCGACGAGCATCAACATGACCTTCTCGGCACCCGACCGCTCACCGGTGTGCGCGACGAACAACAGCGGATCGCTCACGGCGCCGCAACCGTCCGATCCCTCGCTGCTTCCGTCACGGGGCCTCCTGATTCGTCCGATTCGAGTCGTCGGCTGAAATCGAGGCCGGCCGTCGTTCCGTTACAACAGCGCAACGTCACACCGAATTGTCGCCGCGTCTGCAATATTCTCGTGATCGGACGCAATACGCTGCTCGAGTGACATCGCCCAGAACCGGTCGCCGTTCCCGTCGCACCCTCGTGCTGGCTCTTGCCGCCTCGATGACGTTGTGCGCGAACCCGCTTACCGCTGCAGCGCAGGATCTCGAACCGACGGAACCGACTCCTCCGGGCGAGGTCGCATTCCCGACCCGCAAGCTCGGGCTCGGGCCGAACATCGAATTCCGTGGCAATTCCGATGTCGTCACACTCGCATTTCCTGTCCCGGCCGGAAATACTCCCGCCTTCCTGGACACCACCGCCGAACTGCCCACGAATGTCGCGCGCGGATGGATCGACGTCGTCTCGGACGGGCGCCTGCTCACCCGCGTGGAACTGCCGCCCGGTGGCGCCATCGTGCCCCTGACGATTCCGCTCGCCGGGGCGAAGGTGGAGAACGGCGCCGCGGTGGTCTCGCTCGATCTGCACCTGGTCGCCGTCGACAACATCTGCCCCGACGACTGGACGCTGGGTTCGGTACGTCTGCGCGACGGTCTGGTCCGGTACGCGGGCACACCCGCGGCGCCGCAAGCGGTCGCCGACTACCTCCCGCCGGTCCTCGATCGCCTCGAGTTGTATCTGGCCGAGGACCCCACGGACGCCGAAGCGGGCGTCGCCCTCGACCTCGCAGCGACCGTGAGCGCCCGGTATCCCGGGCGGCAGGTGCCCGTGGACGTACGTGAACTCCCGGCGAACGGCCTACCCCCCGCAGCCGACACCCCGCTCGTCCGGCAGATCGTCGTCAGCGAGGGCGACCA
Source organism: Rhodococcus sp. 852002-51564_SCH6189132-a (assembly GCF_001665495.1). Taxonomy (NCBI): domain Bacteria; kingdom Bacillati; phylum Actinomycetota; class Actinomycetes; order Mycobacteriales; family Nocardiaceae; genus Rhodococcus; species Rhodococcus sp. 852002-51564_SCH6189132-a. The sequence goes on along the minus strand of NZ_LZMJ01000022.1, from coordinate 18,903 downwards.
GACGGGTGCGGAGGTCGTGCCGGTGCCCGACGGGCCGCCCGCCCTGTACGTCCGAGGCGACGCCCAGACCCTCCTCGACCAGGTAGGCCTGGTGAACAGCATCCTGTCCGGTCTTGCCGTCGGTTCCGACGTCGCCGTCGGCACCTTCGACGTCCCGCCCATCCTCGCTCCGGACTCGACCACCCTGTACGACCTACGAGTGTCCGACCTCGAGACGAGCGGTCTCGGCCTCGCCGACGTACACCTCTTCCTCGACCAGACCGAATTCGGGCGGCCGGTGCGCGATGTGCGCATCGACCTGCAGGGCACCTACACCCCGCTCCCCGCCACCCAGGGCGGGTCGATCACCGTCTCCGTCGGCGACATCATGCTCGATTCGTGGGCCGCCGACGCGAGCGGCGTCATCGACCGTGTCGTCACGGTTCCGAACTCGGCCCTCGGGCGGCTCACCGACATCAGTGTCGAACTCCGCACCACCGGCGCGCAGCAGCAGTGCGGTCTGCAGCAACCCGTCACCCTGCGCATCGACGGCGGCAGTCGTGTCTTCAGCACCCTCGCGGATCCGCCGCTGCCCGTCGGCTTCCCGTCGCTGCCCCAGACGCTGATGCCGAAGGTCGACGTCGCCACCTCCGATCGCAGCCTCGTCGACGTCGCCCGTGCCGTCGAGCTCGTCGCCGGGCTCCAGTCGCTCACCAACCGTCCGCTCGACCCCGAATGGGTGACGATCGACGAAGCGCTCGCCTCGTCGGGACCGGCAGTGATCGTAGCCGCGAACGGTCTCCTGCCCGAAGATCTGCAGTCGCAGCTGCCGCTCGTCCGCACCGAGGACCGCCGGTTCGAGGTCCGCAACGCCGACGGCGAGAGCACCAGCCTCACTTTCGGCACCGAGGTGGACTTCGCCTCGTTGCAGGTCGTGCGGGACGACGGACGCACCGTGCTGGTCGCCACGTCGACCGGTGCTCCCGAGGAACTCGATCGGACGCTCGACTGGCTCGCCGCCGAGCCCGGTCGCTGGTTCGAACTCGAGGGCAGCGTGCTGTTCACCGCGCCCGACCGCGAACCGATCACCCTCATCGATCCCCACACCCGGGACGACGACGTCGACGCGGCGTCGTCGGAATCGGACAGCACGGTGACCGCAGTGGTCGTCGCGGGGATCGTCCTGCTCGTCGTCGGTGCGGCGGGCGCCGCGGTGTGGTCGCTCACCCGTCGGCGCCGTCCGCAGTCGCGGTGAACACGATGACCACGACAATCGAGAATCCGTCGTTCATCGAGCGGTTCTTCACGAACGCGATGCTGCACACCACCAATCGGTGGATCGCGATAGTCGCCGCAACCCTGATCGGCTTCCACTCCACCTGGCTGCAGCTGCTCGACGAGATCCGCACCGGCACCACGGGTGGTTACGTCCTCATCGTGCCGCCTCTCGTCGCGATCGTTGCGATCGGCATCACGCGGCAGCGGAAGAACGAACTGCCGATCCACGACCGGCAGACCGACATCATCACGTCGGTGCTCCTGCTGCTGATCGCGCTCGCGATCAAGGGGCTGCTGATGCCGCGCTACGCGACGAACTATCAGGTGATGCACCTCGACGTGCTCGCCGCGTGGGTGTTCGTGTGCGGGGCGTGCGTCGCGATGTTCGGTCTGCGCGTGACCGCGGCGTACTGGCAGGCGTGGGCGATGCTCTTCCTGAGCTCGCCCGTGCTCTATCGGATCGTGCTCGTCGAGTCCGGGGGCACGAAGCTCGCCGCGGGACAGGTCACGCTCGTGCTCGCCGCCACGGCCATCGGACTCGCGACGCGGCGCACCCGTGCCCGCGGATTCTTCTACGGCTCCGCGACATTCGTGACCGGACTTTTCGTGCTCATCCTGATCGATCAGCGGTGGCCGGACGCGTCCATCGCCGTGTCGCAGTACGTGCCGGCGGTGATCGCGACGCTGGTCGTCGGTGCCGGCGCCTATCTGTGGACCTACCGCGGGCTCGCCCCGCGCACGCTGCCGCCGAATCCGGTGTCGATTCCCCAGGCTGTGCGGGGAGCCCTGTGCATCGTGGTGGCCGCACTGCTCGCGGCGCTCGTGCCGCTGCCCGACCAGCGACTGACCCCCGTGTCGGAGGGACCGCCCTATTCGGGCACCGCCACACAGATCGTCCCACCCGGATGGGTGCAGTTGTCGTCCGTCGACTACGACTGGCCCCGTGCCTATTTCCGCCAGGGATCGGTCCTGCGCCGGCAGATGATCCGTGCGGAGGAACCGAATCCCGACTGGGACCGTCTGCTGCGCCCGCGCACCGTCGCCGTACAGACCCTGCAGGTCCGCAGCCCGAACGCATTCGCGGTCTACCCCACCGAGTCGATGTACGAACTCGGCATGTCGCGCGTGAGCCCCAAGGAGTACGTCGAGCTGGGGCACGGGGTGACCGCCGAATACTTCACCGTCGTCGACGACAACCTGCTCCTGACGTGGAGCCTGCTCAGCTTCGTGTGGGTCCGCAGCGACACCGTCGCCCAGCGGGTGAGCCTGTTGACGGTGGACAACCACGAACTCGACGCGCCGTTCCCGCAGCCCGAACCGAACACCGTCACCAATGCGCGCACGCTGCTGCGGGTGCTGTTGCGCGGCAACGGCACCGTCGAGGACACCGAACCCGAGTACAAGGACCGTTCCATGCTGATCGAAGTGGGTCGCGAACTCGTGGAGGCACAATGGCAGGGCGAGTGAACGTCGGCGCCGGGCACGATGTTCCACCCGAGGGCACCGCGGAGTTCGGCGCCTACCGGACCGCGGCCCTGCACGAGGCGGTGCACGGACTCCGCGAACGGAGCCCCGTCTCGTCGGCGTCGGTCGCGTTCGTCCCGTGGCAGAAGTATCTCGGATTCGCGCTCGCCGCAGCCTTCGTGCTCTCGCTCGTCGTGGCGACGAAACCGACCCTGATCGTCTTCACCGTGTTGTGCACCTTCGGGTACATCGCGACCCTCGCCGACCGGCTGCTGCTGTTCACCCGCGGCATGGCGCGCGACGCGCAGTTCATCGTCGACGACGAGGAAGCCCTGGCCCTCACCGACGACCAGTTGCCGCAGTACACGGTGCTCGTCCCCGCTTACAACGAACCCGAGGTGGTCGGCGACCTGCTCGCCGCGATGGCCGCGCTCGACTATCCGGCCGACAAGCTCCAGGTGTTGTTGCTCCTCGAGGAGGACGACACCGTCACGATCGAGGCCGCGGAGAAGGCCGGGCTCGGCGAGAGCGTCGAGATCCTGCTCGTCCCGGCCGCCGACCCGCGCACGAAACCGAAGGCGTGCAACTACGGTCTGCACTTCACCACCGGTGAGATCGTCACGATCTTCGACGCCGAGGACCTCCCCGAGCCCCTGCAGTTGCGTCGGGTGGTCGTCGTCTTCGACCGTCTCGGCGACGACGTGGCATGTGTACAGGCGAAACTGGCTTTCCACAACGGAACCCAGAATCTGCTGACCGGCTGGTTCACCGCCGACTACGCGCTGTGGTTCAACTTCATCCTGCCCGGACTGATGAAGTCGCACTCGCCGATCCCGCTCGGCGGGACGTCGAACCATATCCGCCGATCGGTGTTCGACGAGATCGGTGCGTGGGATCCGTACAACGTCACCGAGGACGCCGACCTCGGCGTCCGGATCGCCGAATCCGGCTACTCCACTGCGGTTCTCGACTCGACCACGTTGGAGGAGGCGAACAGCGATCCGATCAACTGGGTGCGGCAGCGATCCCGGTGGTACAAGGGCTATCTGCAGACCTGGCTGGTCCACATGCGCCGGCCCGTCCGGTTGTGGCGGGTGATCGGCACCGCGGGGATGCTGCGTTTCACGACCCTGCTCGCGGGCACGCCGATCATCGCGTGCCTGAACATGGTGTTCTGGATGACGACGCTCGCGTGGCTGCTCGGCCAGGCGGAACTGATCGAGGAGATCTTCCCCTGGTACGCCTACTTCCCCGCGCTGATCTCGCTCGTGTTCGGCAACGTCGCCGTGATGTACATGAACTTCGTGGCGTGCCGCGAGACGGGCCACTCGAACCTGTGGTGGCCGTGCCTGACCGTGCCGTTCTACTGGGTCCTCATGTCGATCGCGGCGATCAAAGGCACCTATCAGCTCATCCGTAATCCTTCCTACTGGGAGAAGACCTTCCACGGGTTGTCGTCGTGAGGACCCGCAGCACGTGGGTGTTCTGGACCACCTGCCTGATCTATCTGGTGGTAGGACTGTGGCTCGCGCTGGACGTGCAGTACTACCAGGGTGATTCGCTCAGCCGTGTCAGCGCTGCGCGGTCGGCGCTGCTCAGCCGCGACCCGCACCTCGCCGCCATCGGTTTCGTGTTCACACCCCTCACCGCGCTCGTCCAGGTGCCCCTCACAGGACTGTCGGCGTGGTTCCCGGGACTGTCGGCCTACGCGGTGACGGCCGTGCTCATGTCGGCGCCGTTCATGGCCGGCGCGGCGGTGCAGATCCACCGCATCGCGTGCGATCGCGGCTGCACGCCGTGGTTCGTGTGGACGGTGACGGCGGTGTTCGCCCTGAACCCGATGATCGTCTACTACGGCGCGAACGGGATGAGCGAGGCGCCGTTCCTGTTCGCCTTGTGCTGGGCCGCGCGTCGCCTGATCCGCTGGTGCAGCACCGACGACATCCACGACCTGGCGCTGGCCGGAATCGCCCTGGCACTGGCGTATCTCGCGCGGTACGACGCGCTGGCCGTCGGCGGGGCGGTGACGGTCTTCGTCGCACTGCTCGTCCGGTACCGATCGCGACGGTACGCTCCCGGCTCGGGATGGCAGCCGGCGATCATGGACGCGATCCTCGTCGCCGCTCCCCTCGCCCTGGCCTTCGTCGCGTTCGTCGTGACGAGCTGGCTCGTCACCGGTGAATGGCTCGCGCAGTTCACCTCGGCCTACGGCAACGCCGCCATCCTCGAGCAGAGCGGTGGCGGGTCGTCGGGCGGGCTCGGTGCGATCGCCTTCTCGCTCGCCGAGACCGTCGTGCTCGGGCCGGCGCTTCCGCTGCTGATCCCGGTCGTGGCGGTGCTCGCATGGCGACGACGCGATCTCGAACCGCTCGTGCCGTTCGTCGTCTTCGGCGCGGTCCTGGGCTTCGCGGCCCTGTCCTATGCACGCGGAATGACCTTCCCGTTCCTGCGCTTCTACATCTGCGCGATCCCGCTGCTCGCGGTGTGGGTCGTACAACTGGCTCCGCGACGTGGACTGCTCACGGCACGACGCCCCGGGCCGCATGCCGTTCCGAGGACGGAGGACCACAGCGGCGCAGCACCCTTGGGTGCGGTGCTCCTGGTGTGCAGCCTGCCCGTCACGTTCGTCGCGATGGGCTCGCCCACCCTGTCGCAGGAACAGCACGCGCTGCGCACGGTCCTGTTCCCGGACGACAACGATCCGTCCGAGGTGCGTGAGAAGCAGCGACAGGTGATCGCGGCATTCTCCACAGAACGGCGCATCGCCGAATACCTCGACGCGATGGACCTACCGCCGGGCTCGGTGCTGATGGACACGGTCTACGGGTTCGCGATCTTCTCGGCCACCGAACGCCCCGAGACGTTCGTCATCCCTTCGGACTCCGACTTCACGGCCGTGCTCAACCGCCCTTCCGCCTCCGGGGTCGAGTACATCCTGACCGTCCCCAACGAGGGCCGCGGAACATCGGACGCCGTCAACCGCCGCTACCCCACCATCTACGAGACCGGCAGCGACATCGCGGTACTCGAACTCGAAATCCCCAACGACGGTGCCGACCAACCCGATTGGCGACTCTTCCGGGTACTCGACCGGACGTCACCCTGAGCCGTGGTGACGCCGTAGGACGTAGTGGACCGGGTCGTCCGGGCCGATGTCGTAGGTGCACTCGTCCGGTCGCGGGTCGGGGACGAACGACCACATCAGTGCGCCGTCGGCCCCGAGATCGCGGTACCGCGTGAGCGTGCGGTCGACGATATCGGCACGTTCGCTCACCGCGCGGCACGAACCGGCCCGGACACCGAGTTCGGCGACGAGCATCGGCTTCGACAATCCGTCGAGCCGCCGTTCGAGGAACTGTGCGTCGTCGTAGTCGTGGTACTGCACCACGTCGAGCTGCTCGGCGTCGGTGACGGTCGCGAAATCGTCGCCGGCGGAACCGCACTGGTCGCCTCCGATGGTGCCGACGGTGACGAGCCGGTCCGGGTCGTGCTCGCGGACTATGCCGGCTGCTTCGTCGATCCAGTTGCGGAGCAGCCGAGCACCGCCGGGCAAGCACTCGCGTCGTTCGAGGGTGCACTCGTCGTCGGTGCAGGTCGCGGTCTCGGGTTCGCCGATCAGCTCCCACATCGCGACCGCCGGTGACGAACCCCACCGTTCGACGGCGGTCGCGACCCAGTCGTCGTAGGCGAGCACATGACCCGGCAGCGGGTCGTGCCAAGCGGCGTCGTACCAGTCCGCCTGCTTGTATCCACCCGCGTCGCAATCACTGTCCTGCGGGGCGAGCACCGGGATCAGGTACACCCTGTGCCGCTCGGCGGCGTCGAAGACGGCATCGAGCGCCGTGAAGTCGAGCGTGCCGCCGATCCGGTGGACAGCGTGGGACTGGAAGGCGTCGAAACGCACGATCGAACGCGGCGCCAGCGTGCCGAAGAAGTCGTCGAGGTCCACCTCGGCACCGCATCCGTGGTTGACCTCCCAGCGGGTACCGAGCTGGTATGCGTTGAGTCCGGCGGGCCACCACGTCCGGCCGTCGAGGACGAGCCGGTCACCGTCGGCACGCACTACCGGGAGATCCTCGGGAGGCGAGGGGCGCGACGAGGTGTCCTGCGCGCAGGCCGCGAGCAGGAGCAGCAGTGTGGTGGCGACCGCAGCGACGCGCACATGCAGAGATTAACCCGGGCGAGAGGGTGCCCGACCCGCACGGACGAGATTCACCCCGGGGTTCGTCTGCGACGTGCGCAGGACGAACTAGCTCGGACGCGCGTCGGGATGCTTGTGCACGAAGTTCAGGTACGCCTTCGACGGCGTAGGCCCGCGCTGGCCCTGGTACTTGGACCCGACCTTCGCGCTGCCGTACGGGTGCTCGGCGGGGCTCGTCAGCCGGAACAGGCACAGCTGACCGATCTTCATGCCCGGCCACAGCGTGATCGGCAGGTTAGCGACATTGGACAGCTCGAGGGTGATGTGCCCGTCGAAACCCGGGTCGATGAACCCGGCCGTCGAGTGCGTGAGCAGACCGAGCCGGCCCAGCGACGACTTGCCTTCGAGGCGACCGGCGAGGTCGGCCGGCAGGGTGCACCGCTCCATCGTCGACCCGAGCACGAACTCGCCGGGGTGCAGCACGAACGGCTCACCCTCGGGAACCTGCACCAGCGACGTCAGTTCGTCCTGCTGCTTCGCCGGGTCGATGTGCGTGTAACGCGTGTTGTTGAAGACGCGGAACAGGCTGTCGAGTCTGACGTCGACACTCGAGGGCTGCACCAGCTCCGGATCGAACGGGTCGATGCCCAGATGCCCGGAGGCGATCTGGGCGCGGATGTCGCGATCGGAGAGCAGCACGCGTAGAGGTTAACAATCGCGCGGCCGCGGGGTTCTACGTGGCCGAGTCGCGTCGCAATTGGGCCGACATCGTGATCAGCAGTTCGGTGCACTCCTCGACGACGTCGTCGTGGCTCAGCGGCACGGTGCCGTCGAGCCAGGCCGTCAGCGCCTGGGCGAGTCCGCCGACGACGTAGTGCGCCGCCAGGTCGAGCCGGGGGCTCGGGGTGATGGCGTAGATGTTCTCGGCCTGGGCGGTGACCAGCCCGGCGAACATCCGGGTCGAATCCAGGCGCCGCCTGGACAGCTGCGGATTGGCCTGGCTGACGGAGAACATGATGCGGCCGAGCCGGGGGTCCTCCTCGATCTCGTGGACGATGTTCTCGACACCTGCGCGGACGATGACGCGGTCGTCGCCGGTCGGTGCGGCCGTCACCGCGGCCATCGTGCTCTCGGCGATGCGCTGGACCACGTGGTCGTAGACGGCTTCGGTCAGCTCGTCGCGGTCGGTGAAGCTCTCGTAGAAGTAACGCGACGCCAGGCCGGCGCGCTTGCAGACGCCGCGGACGGACAACGTGGGCTCGCCCTCGGCGGCGCCGAGGAGGTCGAGGCCGGCCTCGACGAGCTGGGCTCGTCGATCGGCCTGCCGTTCCTCACCTGCGCGTCCACCGTAGAGCCGTCCAGTCGTCATGAGTCCATCTTCGCAGCGTTCCACCGTCACGCCCTAACCCACTCCGAACACGAGCACGTTCATATGACGGCAGGTGAAGGGGACGCGACGCCATGTTTTGGCACGACATTGCAAGTGCCACAGGAAACTATCGAGCACTTCTCGCCGGCACCGGGCGGCGGATCCGGACGGGACGGTCGCTCGTCCACAGGCCCTGCGGGTCTGCTACAGTGTGCTCCGAAGCTTTGGGCGGGAGTCGACGAAAATCGGCGAACGCCCAGCGTGCCGATGTAGTTCAATGGTAGAACATCAGCTTCCCAAGCTGAATACGCGGGTTCGATTCCCGTCATCGGCTCTCCCCGAAATGCCCAGTACACCGACTATTTTCGGTGGCCACAGATTGCCTCACCGGGACTGGTCTCCGCTCGCGAGGTACGTGCAAGGTACAAGTCCGCGAACCGGCAGGATCCGGTGGGACGAAGACGATCGAGCGGACCGCGTGCACCTCGGCATTCCCGCACATCCCTGATCGTGATTCACTTTCTTCACGTAGGGGAAGCGCATCGTCAGCAGGGGGAAACATGGCGTTGGTTTATCGGGCAATCTGGCAGGACGACCGCGACGACGTCTGCGCAGCAGCGCAGAGTGAGTTCACCAAATGGGTCGAATCCGAGAAGAGCAACGGCGCGTTGCAAGTCCCCGACACAGGCCACGCCTGGGCGGATATCTCGCGAATCGGAAAGAAGGTTCACCTCGAGGTCTCGACCGAGCGCGCCACTGGAGACGGCGATGTCCGGACGGCGTATCGCGCGTACTTCACCGAGACTGCAGCCGACAATGTCCGCTGGCAAACCACGCTCCGATCCTGGGAGACCGGAACAGTTGACGGCGGCCGACGTGAAGCATGGCTCTGGGTCGACCTCGAAGTGGTCGGCGATGTCGACCTTCAGAGACTCTCGCCCGCCGCTCCCCGATTGGTCCGGAACCTGATCGAATCAGGACAACGTCCGCGTCTCGACGACGTACAGCTGTCCACGACTCCCACATACCACTCCGGTGCGGCCGCCGGGGCTTTACTTGCAGGCGAGGTGAGCGCCTTCTCAAGGCAGGCGCCGATCGTGGTATTCGTCGATGACCCCGGCCGATTCGACGTCTTCGCAGGTAGTCAATACACCTTCGCCGACATCGTCAACACCGCGGCACGAACTGTCGCCGGAATCGCAACTGTTGCGGTCGTCGACCAGTCCGCTGCAACGGCTTTCAATATGGAATTGGGAGACGATCACGGCGTCAGAGACGGAGCATTTCGGATCTACCTCAAGGACCTCGACCCTGCACTGAAGAACGACTCCTGGCGACACCGCTTCGTCACTGCAAGCCGGTACATGGGCTTGCGAGGCACCGCCGCCAAGATCATTGCCGGTAAGCTCGGAGCACTGTCCGGGGTACACCGCCCTCCCGCAAGTTTCAACGAGGCAAAGTCCCTCCTGGACGCCCTCAGAACGAACAGCGCGGACGACTACAGGGAGCTCCTGGCGATCGCCGAGGATGAAATCGGCGACCTTCGCGATCAGCTCCAAGAGAAGGATGAGGACTACCTCGGGCTGGCGACCGACCTCGAGACCATTCAAGAAGAACGCACTGCTGCCATAGACCTTGCCGACTCATATCGACGGCAACTCGACCACGCCCTTGCTCAGCTTCGGGAGCTGAACCAACCTGAGAGTTACTGGGATTCAGAGGCTTATCAGGCCAGTGTTCCCAGTACAGCATCGAGCGCAAGCGAGGCCGTGCGTCAGGCGCAAACACATCTGCGCGACCGACTTCTCATCCACGATCGGGCACTTCGTGACATCGAGGATCTCGACGCCACGGTGCACGGGTCGAACTGGGGTCAGCGCGCATGGGATGCGTTCCGGGCACTTCACGCGTATGCGTGTGACCTCGCCTCCGATGCCCCTCCAAAAACGTTCTGGTACTGGTGCAAAGACTCCAGACACCCGCTCGCATGGCGCGCTTCCACCAAGGCACTGGCGATGAGTGAGTCCGACACCGTGAAGAAAAACTCGAAGTTCCATCAAGCGCGGATTCTGCCGGTTTCAGAAGCAGTCGATTCATCCGGCGCTATCTACATGGAGGCCCACATCAAGATCGCAGCGGGTGGCGGCGACCTTTCCCCCCGAATCTATTTCTACGAACACCGCGAAACCGCCACAATTCATGTCGGCTTCTTCGGACCTCACAAGTACATGCCCAACACACGATCATGACGAGATCAGAATCCACGCGCCGATTGACCTTCCGTGCGCAACTACAGTTTCACCGCCGCGCGCTAGAGCAGAGAATCGAGAAAGTTAACTTTCCCGGCTCCCGCAAACGAAGTAAGTTGCCACTCGAAATATTGAAGACCTGATTGAACTCCTCACTGCGTTCGGAAATGCACCATGTGCATGATATCGGTGGACACCCAACGTGTTCTGATTTCAGATTTTGACACTGGGATAATACCCTCCCTGGGGCACGGAATGCGACGAGCACACGGAGCACTCGCACTATCGGATTTGACTGCATGATCTGACCTATACGACAGCAAGAAGGAGGACCTCACCGCGAAATGCATACCAAGTCAGGATCTACATTGGAGAAGACACACATCGAGCAATTCTGGAACACGCGGTAAGACAATTTCGAAGCGACCGAGCGTAGCGAGGGAGCCTTTAATCTACGTCACGACTCTCCTCGTTCCGGCGCAACACGAAGCGAACGTCGATGCCGCATTGCCCACGAGCAAGTACCGCCGCGGAGCACCAAACTGCAAACGATGCCGGACATCACACTCGCCCGTTCGGCGCTAACGCGCCGATATCTGCGCTTCGCGATGCGACGCGGAAGGCTGTCGACGAGCACTGACACGGCCAGCAGTCCTCGCCATCGTACCGGTCGTCGAGGCACTCCTGACGGCTTATAAAGTGCGACCCATTGCCGGCACCGCCGCCGTGTGCTATCTATCGCAGATGGCTAAGTATCCGCCAGCGTTAGTGTCAGCAATCGAGAAGGAGATCGAAGCCTTCCTCAATCGAAGCGGCACGGCACTCGAATCTGTCGAGGTGTCCACCTTCTTCGAGATGTTCACCGGCATGGAACCGACCACGCTTGCTGGATACGAGTTCCAGCGTCGTCGCGATGAGCAATCGGCAGCAAAGTTCAAGAACCCGAAGAACGCTCTAGTCGCCATCGGCGATGCCGTCGATGCGATCAGGTCTCGAACTCACCGTTTGGCTCAGAAGTACGGGGAAGAAGGGAGACTCACCAACCCTACCGAGGGATTCCGCCACGAATCCGATGAGCGTGCGAACTTCACGCCAGGCCGCAGGCCCGGGAGTGACAAGATCGCACATATTGTTGCACGGATGGAGGACCGGACGTTCCTCGCTCTTGCGAGTGGCGACAGCGAAATCTTCAGATCGCATATGAGTAGGTCTGCTTCGATCAAACAGAAGCTACTTCAAGAAGCGGACGAAAAGTACCACTTCTCGTTTCGGATTCCATTTGAGCTGACCAGACAACTTCTGAAGTTCTCAATCGACGATCCGGCTGCTGCTCGGGCCAAGATGATGAGTCAGGTGGACCGAATCGAATCTCGAGACTTCGATGTCCTCCTTCGAACTCCAGCAGGAAAGCGCGCGAACCCAAACGCGCGAACCGAGGAGTACGACATACTGGACTTCGAGATCCTGCCTCCCGGGACCAGCCTGAGGGACCTCGCAGAATACATCGCCAGGCACAAAACCAGCATCTCGACGGCTCAGATCGATCATCGACGGATCGATATCCTTGAGGACCTAAGGCACCACTTCGGATGGGACAACTGCCATTTTGCACGCGGCCGAAGGTCCAGCAATGCATCGCGTTCTGGATCGGGAAGCAACGTAGACGAGGACTACATCGTCCTCGTCAGACGCCATCCCCCATCGAACTGGGCGACAAATGAGGACGCGATTGCGATCAGTCAGTTCGCAAACAAGAATGCCACCTTCTTCGTGCGTCACGACGTTTCACAGCAGACGTGGCGTGACGTATTCGCCCAGACCAAGCACGACGCGCGAGAGATGCATGCTCGGCGCCTCGTCTTCAAGAACGGGCGAGATGGGATCTCCGCCTACGACGCGATGAGGATGAAACTCATCGCACTGGCCGAGTGCTCAAGATACAGCTTCCACCGAGCACCCCACTACGATCCGAACCGTGGGAAGCACGTGATGTAGCTGCAGGAAGCTAGTCCCGCTCCCACCTCGGGCAGCCGGAACACAGTGGGCTACCTTGGATGCATCCTGCGCACTGCATTGTCGTGCAACGAGACTCCGAGGTGGACGTACCGGTCAACCATCTCGTAGGTGGCATGACGCGACTGCTGCTTGATCAGCCTCGGTTCGACACCGGCCCTTGCGGCCGACGTTATGAATCCTGACCGCAGTGAGTGAGCGGAGTACCTCGTCGGGTCCTCTCCGATCAATGTGACAGCTCGCTTGACCACCCGGTTTGGGTGCGCATCGGACAGCTGTCCGCCGATACTCCCACGAGGACCGCGACCAGCAACATTGGTAAACAACGGTCCGCCCTCCGAACCTCGGAGCTCGGCCCAGCGCTTCATCGATTGGACTGGGCAGGGATCAATCCAAGTTCGGTTGATCGGCACTAGGGCCAGGGCCCCGGCAAAGTCGTGAATGATGCCCGCTGATCTGCGGTTTCAGTGCGGAAAGGTGCTCGATCAGGAGCCCGGATTGGGGCGGGCACGACCGTCTCGGTGATGATTCAAGTTCCTACACAATCGTCACAACCAGGAACGAGTCGTGCCCGCAGTCTCATCTTCTCCCATGCCCACCCGAGTGCCCGACACCGGGATCCTCGAGGTTCTCGATCGGGTGCCCGATCCGCGGGCGAGGCGCGGGGTCCGGCACCGGCTCGCGGTAATCCTGTCGGTGGCGCTGGCCGCGGTGTGCGCCGGCGCGCGTTCATTCACCGCGATCGCGGAATGGGCCCACGACGCACCGGCGGAAGCACTCGGAACGCTGGGTGTGGCCGACCGGGTGCCGTCGGAATCGACGATCCGCCGCACCCTCGCCCGTGTCGATGCGACCGTGTTGGACCAGGCCATCGGGGTGTGGGCGTGGCTGCGGACCCAGGTGGTCGACGGTCGCCGGGTGATCGCGGTCGACGGTAAAACGTTGCGAGGCGCGAAGGACGCGGCAGGGCATCTGACGCATCTACTCGCTGCCCTGGACCAGGGCAGCGGGGTCGTTCTCGGGCAGATCGAGGTCGGCGCGAAGACCAACGAGATTCCGCTGATCACCGACCTACTCGCCCCATTCGACCTCACCGACGTGGTGGTCACCGCGGACGCCTTGCACTGTCAGCGGGCCACCGCCGAGTACATCGTCGGCCGCGGTGGGCACTACGTGTTCACCGTCAAGAACAACCAACAAGTCCGGCGGAATCTGTTGAAAACATTGCCTTGGAACAAGATTCCTGCTTCATCGTCGATTGGCGGGCGTGGCCACGGACGGCGGGAACGCCGCACGATCAAGGCCACCGAAGTCGCTGCCGGGCTCGGATTCCCGCACGCCACACAAGTCCTGCAGGTCCGCCGCACCATCACGAAAGGCGGACGCACGAGCGTCGAGGTCGTGTACCTGATCACCTCGATGCCGATGGTGTCCGCTACTCCGGTGCAGGTCGCGGGCTGGATTCGCGGTCACTGGTCCATCGAGAACCGCCTGCACTGGGTTCGTGATGTCACTTTCGACGAGGACCGCTCCACCATCCGTACCGGCACCGGACCGCAGGTGATGGCCACTCTCCGCAACACCGCGGTCAGTGTCCTCCGGCTCGCCGGCCACACCAGCATCGCCGCTGCCTTGCGGCACCACAGCCGCGACGCACACCGGCCGGTCGGTCTACTTCATGCCAACTGACGTGGGCTTATAGGACTTTGCCGAGGCCCTGGAGCTCTCACTGCTCTCGTCAGGATCACCTAGGACGGACATCGCCGAAGGATAAGCGGCAGCCAAACAGGAGCACCTGGGCCCCATAGCTGCGGCGCGAGACATCCACTGGGGTCGTCGCCCGAGGACTCAGCGGTCGTGACGTGTGAGGTGCTCCAACCTGGCGCCTGCGGCTCGCCGAGGTACAAGTTGAGGTACGTGTGGAAGCAACAAGCACCCACCTACGCCCCTCATCTTCGGGTTCTTCTCCCCGTGCCAACCTGGGACAATCCAGTCCGATCACTTTCCCAAGCTGAATACGCGGGTTCGATTCCCGTCATCGGCTCCACAGCACATGAGATGTGCTGATCCCTATCTGTCCCCTGTTCCCCCTCTGTGGCGACCATCGTGCGCTCGCGACTCGAGCGATTCGACGTCCCGAGGTTTCGCTCCCCAGGGTTCCGGCCGGTCCACGAGATACGAGCAGGCGGTATCGACGAGCTCGGGTAGCGGCAGGATGCCGTCCAGGGCGACGCCGTCCTCGTCGGCCCCGAGCGGCTCGAGCGTCTCGAACTGCGAAGCCACCAGCGTCTCGGAGAAGAAGTGGCCGCCGCGTGCGCGAATCCTCGACCTCACGACGTCCACGGGCACGTCCAGATGCAGGAAGACGCTCGGAGTGCCGGAACGCAGAATGTCTCGATACGACCGCTTCAGTGCCGAGCACGCGACCACCGGAGTCCCGGTACTTGCGGCGGCGGCCGCCGCGACGGCGCGCAGCCACGGCTCACGATCCTCGTCGTCGAGCGCCCGGCCGGCGCGCATCTTCTCGATCGACGACGCGCTGTGGTAATCGTCCGCATCGATGAACACGCCGCCGATCCCGTCTGCAAGCTTCCGCGCGAATGTCGTTTTCCCGCATCCACTCACGCCCATCACCACAACGGCCATGCCACATCGTAACGACGGGGAGGTTGTGGTCGCTCCCGTCGACATTCTCGACCCCAACCTCAGAAGTTCACCCGAAGCAGCATGGCCGCCACCCCCGAAGGGAGTGACGGCCACGGGGCTGCGGTGACGTCTAGACGGTCGCGGCGACCGTTTCCTCGCCCTCGGCCGGGGCACTCGTGCGGATCAGGTGGTCGAACGCGCCGAGCGCGGCCGTCGCACCCGCACCTGCGGAGACGATGATCTGCTTGTACGGGACGGTCGTGCAGTCGCCGGCGGCGAACACACCCGGCACCGAGGTGCGGCCGTGGTCGTCGACGACGATCTCGCCGCGCGGGCTGAGTTCGACCGTGCCGGTGAGCCATTCGGTGTTCGGCAGCAGACCGATCTGGACGAACACGCCGTCGAGCTCGAGGGTGCGCGACTCGTCGGTGGTGCGGTCGGTGTAGGTCAGGCCGGTGACCTTCGAACCGTCGCCGAGGACCTCGGTGGTGAGGGCGCTGACGATGATGTCGACGTTGGGCAGGCTGCGGAGCTTGCGCTGCAGCACCTCGTCGGCGCGCAGGACCGAGTCGAACTCGATGAGGGTCACGTGGGCGACGACGCCGGCGAGGTCGATCGCGGCCTCCACACCGGAGTTACCGCCACCGATGACCGCGACGCGCTTGCCCTTGAACAGCGGGCCGTCGCAGTGCGGGCAGTAGGTGACGCCCTTGTTGCGGTACTCCTGCTCGCCCGGCACGTTCATCGCGCGCCAGCGGGCACCGGTCGCGAGAACGACGCTGCGCGAAAGCAACCGGGCGCCGCTCTCGAGCTCGACCTCGACGAGGCCGCCCTCGGTGGGGGCCGGGGTGAGCTTCGAGGCCTTCTGGACGTTCATGATGTCGACGTCGTACTGGCGGACGTGGTTCTCGAGCTCGGCAGCGAACTTCGGGCCCTCCGTGTAGGGGACGGAGGAGAAGTTCTCGATGGCCATGGTGTCGAGCACCTGGCCACCGAAGCGCTCGGCGAGAACGCCGGTGCGGATTCCCTTGCGGGAGGCGTAGATCGCGGCAGTCGCGCCGGCGGGGCCGCCACCGACGACGAGGACGTCGAAGGGATCCTTCTCGCTGATCGCGGCGGCGGTGCGCTCGGCGGAACCGCTGTCGAGCTTGCCGACGATCTGCTCGAGGTTCATGCGTCCGGAGCCGAACAGCTCACCGTTGAGGAAGACGGTCGGCACTGCCATCACCTGGCGTGCGTCGACTTCGTCCTGGAAGAGCGAGCCTTCGATCGCGGTGTGCTTGATGCGCGAGTTGGTCACACACATCACGTTCAGGGCCTGCACCACGTCGGGGCAGTTCTGGCACGACAGTGAGAAGTAGGTCTCGAAGTGGAAGTCGCCCTCGAGGTCGCGCACCTGCTCGAGCAGCTCCACGGCCTCCTTCGAGGGGTGGCCGCCGACCTGCAGCAGGGCGAGCACGAGGGAGGTGAACTCGTGGCCGAGCGGGATGCCCGCGAACTCGACCGCGATGTCGGTGCCGACCCGGCGGATCAGGAAGGAGGGGCGACGGGTGGCTTCACCGTCGCGCACATGGGTGACCAGATCGGACATGCCGGCGATCTGATCGAGGAGATCGGCGAGTTCCTTCGACTTCGGCCGGTCGTCGAGGGACGACACGAGCTCGATCGGCTGGGTGACCTTTTCGAGAAGGGACTTCAACTGGGCGGCGAGGGAGGCGTCGAGCATGAGGATTCACTCCAGAGGTGGAAGAACTGTGACCGGAAGAGATGGGAGTCGGCGAACTTCTCAGCTCGAGCCGAGCGGACCCGGACGGTGCCCGGTGGCACGGGACGTTCGATCCCGTGCCACCGGAACGAATTTCCGTCGACGAATCAGATCTTGCCGACGAGCTCCAGCGACGGAGCGAGGGTGTCGTCGCCCTCTTCCCACTTGGCCGGGCAGACCTCGCCCGGATGGCTGCGGACGTACTGAGCAGCCTTGACCTTGCGAACGAGCTCGGCGGCGTTGCGGCCGATGCCTTCAGCGGTGACCTCGGTGAACTGGACGACGCCGTCCGGGTCGACCAGGAAGGTGCCGCGATCGGCGAGGCCCTGGTCCTCACGGAGGACCTCAAAGTCGGTGCTGATCTGCAGGGTCGGGTCACCGATCATGGCGTACTTGATCTTGCCGATGGTCTCGGACGAGCCGTGCCATGCCTTGTGCGTGAAGTGCGTGTCGGTCGAGACGGAGAAGACCTCGACGCCGAGCTTCTGCAGCTCCTCGTAGTGGTCCGCGAGGTCGCCGAGCTCCGTCGGGCAGACGAACGTGAAGTCTGCGGGGTAGAAGAAGAAGATCGCCCACTTGCCCTTGATGTCCTCGTCGGACACGGTCACGAAGGCGCCGTCCTTGAAAGCCTCGGCCTTGAAGGGCTTGATCTTCTTGTTGATCAGCGACATGTAGAAACCTCACTCGTCTCGATGGGGTTGACGGCTTCGACGTTATCCGCGAACTATTAATTGTGCCAATCGATAGTTTCTAGAAATTCGATAAGCAAGGGCTATAACACGGCATTCGGCCAGGTCGTTGCTTTTCCTTCCTCACGAATGTGACAGAACACACAGCCTTTGCGACAGAGCACTCCGGCCCGTCCGGAAGGGAAAGATGGAACCGATGCACTCACGACCGAGCTACCGCCGCACCGGATCCGGTGAACCCCTACCCCTCCTGCACGGGATCGGCGCCACGATGGACGACGTCTCCACCCTCGTCCCGCGCCCCGCCGAGCACTTCGACGTGCTGAACGCCGAACTACCCGGCCACGGTTCGTCGCCGAAGCAGAACGGTCGACCCACCGTCGGCGCCCTACTGTCGGTAGGACTCGACCTCGTCGACCGGCCGCGCCTGGGCGTCGTCCGGGTCGTCGCCGAACTCGGCCTTCGCGCGACGCTGCCGCAGCAGGTCCCAGCACTGGTCGAGCCTCTTCTCGACAGCGGCCAGCCGCTGCAGGTCCTCGTCGCTCGGACCGTCCGCGCCAGTTCGTGAGCGCAGTGTCTTCTCCTCGTCCACCAGCTTCTCGATGTGCTGGAAGAGTTCGTTCTCGTCCATGGGAAACTCCCTCGATGTGGTGTTCCGTCGGCATAGCCTCATCCGGCAGGAGTGAAACCGCCGCCGGTTTCGCACCCGGCCGGCCGGGTATCTCCTCGACATGAGCATCGAAGACGGTCCCGGCGACACCCTCAGCCCCAGCGAAGGCCTGGACGCCGACGAAGTGCGGAACGACGACGGCGACGAGGTCGTCGACCCGCCCGAGGACTGG
The DNA here is from genome assembly GCF_001665495.1 of Rhodococcus sp. 852002-51564_SCH6189132-a. NCBI lineage: Bacteria > Bacillati > Actinomycetota > Actinomycetes > Mycobacteriales > Nocardiaceae > Rhodococcus > Rhodococcus sp. 852002-51564_SCH6189132-a. Next base: position 468 of record NZ_LZMJ01000022.1, on the reverse strand, counting down.
AGCGGCGCCGACAAGTTCGGAACCACCCAGCGTGAAGAGCAAGAAGGCGAGTCGCTGGACCAGCGCCTCGCCGAGGAGGAACCCGACGTCGAACCCGCCGAGCCGCTGGACAAGCCTGTCGCGGCGACACCGGAGGACGAGCTCACCGAGGACGTCGACGAGGTGATCGACGACGCCACCACCGGCGCCCCCGAGGACTCGAAACTCGCCGACGAGGTCGACGGGGTGATCGTGCAGGATTCGCGTGTCGACCGCGGTCAGATCAGCGGCGCACCCGAGGACGGGGAGTCGATCTTCCCGATCGTCGAGTAGGAGTTCGGCGAACAGACGAAGGGGAGGTTGTGTGGGGGGGGGGGGGGGGGGGCCCCCCCCCCCACACAACCCCCCTTACCCCGCGGGGAGTATGGCGGGGCGGCCCCGGGGCGGGGGAAAAATAACCCCCCGGGGGGGGGGGGGTTGTGGGGGGGG